>DATAAP010000128.1:0-5656 GCA_036260035.1 Alphaproteobacteria bacterium
TAGCCTCGACATCTCGGACCCGCATCAGCGCATGGTTGCGTCATATCGCCTGATCGCTCAGAAGGGCTGCAGTGCCAGCGCACCCACGCCGGCGGCTATGGCGAGGGCCGCCAGCACGATCGCAATCCGGAAGGCAGGGCCGCGGCCATTGTCGTTCGCCGGCGGTGGAATGACGGTGCGAGGCTGAGTCAGCGGCCCGGCGGCCGGAGCCGCCGGGGAGTCGGTTGAATGCTGGTGCTTAGCCACGCTTCACCAGCGGCACGAAGGGCCGCTTGGTGTAGCCGGTATAGAGCTGGCGCGGCCGTCCGATCTTCTGCGCGGGGTCTTCGATCATCTCATTCCACTGCGCGACCCAACCGACCGTACGCGCTACCGCGAACAGCACGGTGAACATCGAGGTGGGGAAGCCCATCGCCTTGTAGATGATGCCCGAGTAGAAGTCGACGTTCGGGAAGAGCTTGCGCTCGACGAAGTATTCGTCTTCCAACGCAATTCGCTCCAGTTCCATCGCGAGGCCGAGCAGCGGCTCGTCCTTGATGCCGAGCTCGTCGAGCACCTCGTGACAAGACTTGCGGAGCACGGCCGCGCGCGGGTCGTAGTTCTTGTAGACGCGGTGGCCGAAGCCCATCAAGCGGAAGGGATCGTTCTTGTCCTTGGCGCGCTTGATGAACTCGGGGATGCGGCTCTTGGAACCGATCTCCTGCAGCATCTTCAGCACCGCCTCGTTGGCGCCGCCATGCGCCGGGCCCCAGAGCGAGGCGATGCCGGCGGCGATGCAGGCGAACGGATTGGCGCCGGACGATCCCGCAAGGCGCACCGTCGACGTCGACGCGTTCTGCTCATGATCGGCATGCAGGATGAAGATCCGGTCCATGGCGCGTGCCAGCGTCGGGCTCACCTTGTAGGTCTCGCACGGCACGGCGAACATCATATGCAGGAAGTTCTCAGCGTATTTCAGATCGTTGCGCGGATAAATGAACGGCTGGCCGACCGAATACTTGTACGCCATGGCGGCAATGGTCGGCATCTTCGCGATCAGGCGATATGACGCAACCATGCGCTGATGCGGGTCCGAGATGTCGAGGCTATCGTGGTAGAAGGCCGACAGCGCGCCGACGACGCCGCACATCACCGCCATCGGATGCGCGTCGCGCCGGAAGCCCGAGAAGAAGCGGCTGATCTGCTCGTGCAGCATCGTGTGCAGCGTGATGTCGCGCTCGAACTTCTTCTTCTGTTCGGTATTCGGGAGCTCGCCCTTGAGCAGGAGGTAGCAGACCTCCATGAAGTCGGAGTGCTCGGCGAGGTCTTCGATCGCGTAGCCGCGATGCATCAGCACGCCCGCATCGCCGTCGATGTAGGTCAGCTTCGATTCGCAGCTCGCCGTCGACGTGAAGCCCGGGTCGTAGGTGAAATGGCCCGTCTCGCCATAGAGCTTGCGGATGTCGATGACCTTCGGCCCGACGGCGCCACCCATCAGCGGCAGGTCGAGGCGCCTGCCCGAGCTGTTGTCGATGAGAGTGACGAACTCGTTGCTCTTGGCCTTTGCGGCCGGGGCCTTGTCATTCATGGCGGTGTTCCTTGACGGGGCGAGCGGCGATTTGTGCGTATGCTAACAAGATAGAGTTTAGACGTGCTGAAGGCAATTCGACCTGCGGAGCTAGCCTACCTTCGCCCCGGCGCATACATCGTCCAGCCGTCCAAGGGTTTCAAGTCGCCCAAGTACTTGCATTACCTCGAATATGGGCGGCGAAGTCACGCTCCCCGTCAGGGCTGCGCGAAGGGGCTGCGCGAGCGCTCCCAGCTTGACGCCGGCCGCCTCTGCTGCGCTGCGGATAGCGGCCTCTAGGGCGGGGGCCGACCAGTCGTGGACCGCCGCTAGGACTTGGCGAAGCTCCCCTAGCCGGGTGCGGGCCGCGGTATCGAGCTGCTTTTCTGCTGCCTCGGCGAGCTTCAGCGGCCGCGGGCGCACGTAGAATGCGGCGATCTCCGCCAATTCAACCAGCGTCTTCGCCCGCGGCTTCAATCCATCCATCCCGTCCAGGAGACGCTGGCGGCCGCTGGCGTCGACCGCGATACCAATGGCAGCCTCGATGCGCGGGAGCACAAGCGAGACGAGCCGGTCGTTGGCGGTCTCGCGGATGTAGTGGCCGTTCAGATTGGCCAGTTTCGCGAAATCGAAGCGCGCGGCCGACCGCCCGACCGCATCCAGGTCGAACCACGCGATGGCCTGTTCGGTCGAGATGACCTCCTCATCGCCATGGCTCCAACCGAGCCGCAGTAGATAGTTCCGCAACGCTTCGGGCAGATAGCCCATGTCGCGATAGGCATCGACGCCGAGAGCGCCGTGGCGCTTCGAGAGCTTCGCGCCGTCGGGGCCATGGATCAACGGGATATGCGCATAGACCGGCACGGGCCAGCCCATCGCCTCAATGATCATCATCTGGCGCGCAGCATTGTTCAGATGATCGTCGCCGCGGATCACATGGGTGACGCCCATGTCGTAGTCGTCAACGACCACCGAGAGCATGTAGACCGGCGTGCCATCGGCACGCTGCAGCACCATGTCGTCGAGCTGCTGGTTGTCGATGACGACATCGCCCTGCACTTGGTCGCGGATGACCGTCTGACCGGTCAGCGGCGCCTTGATGCGAACTACGGGTTGAACGCCGGGCGGGGCCTCCTTGGGGTCGCGGTCGCGCCAGCGGCGGTCGTACAAAGCCGAGCGGCCTTCGGCCTTCGCCTTGGCGCGCATTTCCTCGAGCTCCTGCGGCGTGCAATAGCAGTAGTACGCTTTGCCTTCGGCGAGCAGCTTGCGCGCGACCTCCGCATGCCGCGCCGCGCGCGAGAACTGGTAGACGACCTCGTTATCCCACTCGAGGCCAAGCCAGCTCAATCCGTCGAGGATCGCCTCGACCGCCTCAGGGGTCGAGCGCGCGCGGTCGGTGTCCTCGATGCGCAGCCGGAACTTGCCGCCATGGTGTCGCGCATAAAGCCAGTTGAACAGCGCGGTGCGCGCGCCGCCGATATGCAGAAAACCTGTCGGGGACGGAGCGAAGCGGCAGACGACGCCTGACGTGTCGGCGGGCATTTTGACCGGGAGCGATTGCGGCTAGGATGAGCGCGGCTAAGTAGCATATCCAGAGGGGCGGGGGAACGAATGTCCGGCGGCGCAGCTTGGTCCGATGGGCCCGCCGAGCGGACGGCCCATTTCTGGCTACGCCTCGCCTGGCGCTTGGCCGCGGCCATCACGGCACAACTGGCGGAGGAGCGGGAGCGCTGGCTGCTCTGGCTGCCGGTGCTGCTCGCCTGTGGCATCGGGCTCTATTTCGGCCTGCATAGCGAGCCGCCGCTTTGGGCAGGGCCGGCAGCGGTGGCTGGGCTGATCGCGGCGACCGCGCTTCTGAGGCGGCGCCCCGCCGTGGCGCTCACGTTGCTGGTGCTGTCGGTGATCGCGATCGGCTTGACGCTCGTTCAATGGCGCGCCGCCTATGTGGCGGCGCCGGTCCTGGAGCGGCGTCATGGGCCGATCGATGTCGAGGGGCGCGTCGTCGCCCTCGAAATTCGTCCCGACGGACGGCGGATCATCCTGGACCGGCTGACGATCGCCGGGCTGGCCGCACAGCGCACGCCCGCAACTGTGCGGGTGCGTGTCCGCGAGGCGCCCGGGATCCAAGCCGGCGACCGGATCGCGGTGAAGGCGGTGCTGCAGCCGCCTCCGCCGCCATCGGCACCGGGCTCCTACGATTTCCAACGGCAGGCCTGGTTCGAGCGTCTCGGCGCCGTCGGTTATGCGGTCGGCGCGATCACACGCGTCGACGCGCAGGCCGAGGCATCCGGCTGGCGTGTGCGCCTCAATCGCACGCGGCAGAATGTGGTCGAGCGCGTGCTGGAAGCGATACCGGGCGCGGGCGGTGCCGTCGCCGCGGCGCTGCTGACCGGCGAACAAGGTGCGGTGCCGGTGGAGGTCATGGAATGGATGCGCGACTCAGGCCTCGCGCATTTGTTGTCGGTCTCTGGCCTGCATGTCGGGTTGGTGGCGACAATCGTCTTTCTGATCATCCGCCAGTCTCTTGCACTGGTGCCGCGCATCGCTCTCCGCTGGCCCATCAAGAAATGGGCCGCGGTCGGCGCATTCATTGCGATCACGATGTACATGCTCTTCGTCGCGCCTGGCGTGCCCACCCAGCGCTCATGGCTGATGACCTCAGTCGTACTGTTCGCCACTCTTATCGACCGCACGGCCATCTCAATGCGCCTTGTAGCGTGGGCCGCGCTAGCCGTGCTCGTCATGGCTCCGGAGAGCTTGCTCGGTCCGAGCTTCCAGATGTCGTTCGCAGCGGTGGTCGCTTTGATCGCGGCTTGGGAGGCGAGCCGGGCACGCTTCACGGCATGGCGGATCGGCTCCGGCTATCTGCGACGCGCGGCAATTTCGCTGCTGGCGCTCGGCATGACCTCGCTCGTCGCCGGCCTGGCGACCGCCCCGTATGCGCTTTACCATTTCAATCGATTTGCGGCGTATGGCTTGGTGGCCAACCTGATCGCAGTGCCGTTGACCGGCATCTGGGTCATGCCCTGGGCGATCCTTGTATTTGTGCTGCTGCCCTTCGGGCTTGAGAGCTGGGCACTTGTGCCGATGGGCTGGGGATGCGACGCGATCATCGCCATCGCACGCGAGGTTGCCGGTTGGGACGGCAGCTCCGGCCTGTGGCCCGCGATGCCGGTTTGGGGACTCGTTGCGATTACGATAGGCGGTGTTTGGCTTTGCCTGTGGCAGCGCCGCTGGCGGCTGGCGGGGCTGCCGTTGATCGCAGCCGGCATGGCGTCGGCTGCGCTCGAGCGTGGGCCGGATATTCTGGTGTCCGGCGATGCGCGGTTGATCGCGGTCCGCGGTGCCGACGGACTTCTTCAAATGTCGACCGAGCGGTCCGCCAGACTGGTGCGCGAAACCTGGCTGCGCCGTTCAGGCCAGGCGGACGCGCCGGCAGTATGGCCACGATCGGGACGGAGCGTCGACGGTCTCTTGAGCTGCGATGCTGCGAGCTGCCTCTATCGCGCGCGCGGCTACATCGCGGCGTTCGCCCATGACCCCTCGGCGCTCACCGAAGATTGCCACAATGTCGATGTGCTCATCGCCACCTTCCCAGTCCGAAGGCGCTGCCCGTCGGCCGATGTAGTGATCGACCGCATCGCGCTCTGGCGCGACGGCGGGCACGTGCTATGGCTTGAAGACGGCAACATCCGCGTTGAGTCCGTGCGCGCCAGTCGGGGCGAAAGGCCCTGGGTCGCCGCGGCGCTGCCTCGCAATCGCGACGGCGAAGGGCGGCAGCGCGCGGACGCAGGAAGCCGCAAGGCAGGCGCCGCGAATGCGCGGCCCGCCCGCACCGCAGATTGACGGATTGGGGCGTCTACAGCCTGCGTATCAGGCCGACGGCCTTGCCTTGGATGCGGACGCGGTCGGGTCCGAAGATTCTGGTCTCGTAGGCCTTGTTGGCCGGTTCAAGGGCGATCGAGGCGCCGCGGCGGCGCAGCCGCTTGAGCGTCACCTCGTTCTCGTCTATCAGCGCGACGACGATGGCACCGTTGTCTGCGGTATCGCTGCGCTGAACCAGCACGGTGTCGCCATCGAAGATGCCGGCCTCGACCATCGAATCGCCGG
>DATAAP010000129.1:0-3028 GCA_036260035.1 Alphaproteobacteria bacterium
CGCGACCGCTTGCACGGCAATTCCTTCGCCGCGGCCGGTGAATCCGAGGCCTTCGGTTGTCGTCGCCTTTACGGAGCACCGCGAGTTGTCTACGCCGAGGATCGCGGCAAGGCGTTCGATCATCGCCGCGCGATGCGGGCCGATCTTCGGCCGCTCGCAGATGATCGTCACGTCGGCATGCACGACCGTGCCGCCGCGGGCAGTCAGCAAGGACACTGCATGGGCGAGAAACTTGTCCGACGCGGCACCACGCCAGCGCGGGTCGCTCGGTGGGAAATGTGCGCCGATATCGGCAGCGCCGATCGCGCCGAGGATTGCGTCCGTCAGCGCGTGCAAGGCGACGTCAGCATCGGAATGGCCGACGAGCGCCTCGCTGTGCGGGATCTTGATGCCGCAGAGCCATACATGATCGCCCGGTCCGAACGCATGGACATCAAAGCCCGAGCCCACGCGGGTCTCTGTGACCACGCCCGCCAACAGGGCAGCGCGCCGCAGATCGTCCTCCGACGTGAGCTTCGTGTTCATCTCGCTGCCGGGGACCAGTGCAACGGGAAGGCCGGCGCGTTCGGCGACTGCGGCATCGTCCGAAAGCTCCGCGCCGAGTGCGGCGCGGTGCGCCGCGAGAATCGCATCGAAGCGAAAGCCCTGCGGCGTCTGCGCGCGCCAAAGCCCCGCCCGATCGACCGTTCCGCCAATCCGGCCGTTCTTTCCGCGCTTGATCGTGTCGGTAACCGGCACCGCGACAATGGCGCCGGGCGACTGCGCCAGAGCGTCGATCGTGCGATCGATGGTCGCGTCGTCGAAAAAGGGCCGTGCTGCGTCATGGATCAGCACCGTCTGCGGCCGTAGCGACGCGAGGCTTTCGAGCCCGAGCCGCACCGAGTCCTGCCGCGTGGCGCCGCCATGCACGGGCGGCAGGAGATCGAGGCCCGCCGCGGCCGCATCGTAAAGCGCACGATCGTCAGGATGGATCACCGCGCGCACCGCGCCGACGCGCGGATGGCGGCGGAATCGCTCCAGGCTCCAGCGCAGCACGGCGCGGCCGCCAAGGTCGCGGTACTGCTTCGGCAGAGCGCCGCCAGCGCGCGTGCCGCGCCCTGCCGCCACCACCAGCGCCACGCATTCGGTCATTTGTTCCCGGTGCCGCCTGTCGTTAAGCTGCGCGAACCTATCCGACCCGTGCCGTGGAGGGAAGAAGATGGCTGCCTATGTGATCGCCGATGTCGAGGTGACCGACCCAGTCAAGTACGAGGACTACAAGAAGCTGACGCCCGGGGCGATCGCCAAGCACGGCGGTCGCTTCATCGCGCGCGGCGGCCAGACCGCGACGCTCGAGGGCAACTGGCGTCCCGGCCGCGTCGTCATCATCGAATTTCCGACTTTCGAGCAGGCGCGCAACTTCTACACCTCGGTCGAGTACACCGCGGCGCGCCGTGCGCGGGCCGGCGCCGCGACCATGAAAATGATCGTGGTGGACGGCGCGTGAGCCCATCGGGCAATCATTCGGCATGTCGTCGTCCTTCGTCCTGAGCCTGTCGGCGCTTGCCGCCCTCGTTCCCGCCGCCTTCGTGACGCCAGTGCCACGGCGGGGCGAGGGCGGGGAGGGCGTCGCTTTCTGGGCGCTGCTCGCGGTGGCAGTCGCCGGGCCGGTCACCTTCGTCGCCGTGCAGCAGGGAGCCGCGTGGCGCACGGGCGTCGCGGCGGCGCTGTGGCTTGCGATCGCCGTGACGATGGTGCTGTTCGTCGTGCTCGCCGCCGTGCAGCCGGTAGCGCGGCGGCTGGCGCCGCTCCTCCTCAGCTATCTTTTTGTGCTCGGCGCGCTCGCGACATTGTGGCTCAATGAACCGGAGCGGCCGCTCTCGGGCCTCGCTCCGGCCGGCTGGCTGCAGACGCATATCCTCGTCTCGGTGATCGCCTATGGCCTGCTGACTTTGGCGGCGGTCGCGGGCGCCGCGGTGGTGGTCCAGGAGCGCGCGCTCAAGGCGAAACGCCCGACCGCGTTCACGCGCGTGCTGCCGGCGGTCGCCGAGGGTGAGACGCTGCAGGAGCGGCTGCTGGCAGCCAGCGCGGTGGTGCTGGCTGTCGCGATCGTCACCGGCGCGACATTGACGTGGCGCGAGAGCGGGGTGCTGCTGCGCGCCGACCACAAAACGGTGCTGTCGTTGGCGACGTTCGTGGTGATCGCGGCACTGCTCTGGCTCCATTTTCGGCAGGGGCTCAGCGGCCGCCGCGCGGCGCGCTACATCCTAGTCGCCTATCTACTGCTGACGCTCGCCTATCCCGGCGTGAAGTTCGTGACCGACGTCTTGGTCGGCTAAGTCGGGCAGCTAGGACCTGAAGCAGATAAGCCTTTGATGTCACTAGCTGTCTACCGAGTGGTTCAACCGGTCCGCGCGGGCCGTTGCTCTACCCGTTTCGGCCGCTCGCACTTTTGAAAGTGGAAAACCTTGAGCTGCACAGGGTCCATTTCTGGATTTCGCACCGGCATCTAGGCTAAGCATGTCCGAACAGGGCCAGCAAACAGCTCGAACGGAGGAAATACCCATGCACATGACTGGAGTTCGCCTGCTGCTCGCTGCGGCCGGCATGGTCGTCGCCAGCACGGCCGGTGCGCAGACTACGTTCAAGATGAACATCTCGGTGCCGCAGAACTCGCACTACGGCGTGGCCGTGGACGAGTTCGCCAAGCAGGTCGAACAGCGCACATCTGGCCGCTACAAGATCCAGAATTTCTATGCGAGCGCTCTCGGCGCCGAGCGCGAGTCGATCGAGGCGGTGCAACTCGGCACGCTCGACATGACGATGACGTCGACCGGCCCCGTGCCGAATTTCGTGCCGGAAGTCGCCATCCTCGACATCCCGTTCCTATTCCGCGATTACGCGCATGCGCGCGCGACATTGGACGGCCCGGTCGGTCAGGAGATGCTTGCCAAGTTCGAGGCCAAGGGCATGAAGGCGCTGGCCTGGGGCGAGAACGGCTTTCGGCACATGACCAACAGCAAGCATGCGGTCAACGGGCCGGCCGATC
>DATAAP010000130.1:0-4483 GCA_036260035.1 Alphaproteobacteria bacterium
GTGATCTCGATGACCGTGTAGTCGTCGGAATATTCGAGCACGCGGTGCCGGATCTCCGGCTCCTGGTACATGCAGGAACCCTCCTCGAACCGGATTTCGCCGATGCCCTCGAACCAGACGCGCGCCCAGCCCTTCAGCACGTAGACCATCTGAAAGTCGAGCACGTGATAATGCAGGTCTCCGGGGCCCGTGCACCGGCCGTTCGGGCGGATGACATGGGCGCGGATCTTGCCGCCGGAATTCTCGACCATGCCGAGGTCGCGATAGGCGAAATAGGCGCGCAGCCCCTCGTCCCAGATCGCGTCTTTCTCGTGCGAGACGTGGTAGACGCCCTTCTTCCAGCCGTTGAGGGTCGTCGGTGCCTTCGCGTCCGCAGTCTTCGTCGCCATGGCTCGCTCCTGTCGGTTAGCGCCGCACGATCTTGATCCCGTTGATCCGCTCCTGCGCCTCCAGAAGAGACGGTACGAACTTGTCGCCGAGGCCGAGCGCCGCCGCCTGCACCAATGTCTGATGCACCGCCTCGCCGAGAACGCTCGGCACGCCCGCCTCCTCGGTCATATGCGTGTAGTAGCTGAGGTCCTTGCGCGCATTGGCGAGGCCGAACTTGAAGGTGGCGAGATCGCCTTTCAGTGCGGGCGGCATCATCATCTGGAAGATGCCGCTGTTGACGGCGCCCGCGCTGATCAGCTTCACCAGCGAATCCAGATCGACGCCGACCTTGGCGGCAGCAGCGGCGGCCTCGGCGATCACGGTCGCCTGCCCCATCGCCATGAAATTGTTGATGAGCTTCAGCTTGTGCGCGGCACCCAGCGCACCGACATGGAAGATGTTCTCGGCAAAGGCCTTAAGCACCGGCTCGATCTTGGCAAAGGTCGCCGCATCGGCGCCGACCATCACATTGAGCTTTCCCTCTTCCGCCTCCTTCGGCGTGCGCGCGAGCGGCGCATCGACGAATGTCGTGCCTTTCTTCGCCAGGTCGGCGGCGATCTTCATGGTCGAGCCCGGCTCACTCGTCGAGCTGTCAACGACAATCAGGCCGGAACTCGCGCCGTCCATGATGCCGCCCTGCTTGTAGATCGTCTCCTCCACCTGCGGCGATCCGGTGACGCAGATGAAGACGATGTCGCTGGTCGCCGCAAGGTCGGCGGCGGTCTTCGCCTCCCTCGCGCCGAGCTTGATCAAGCTGTCGACGGGCGCGCGGTTGCGATGACCAATGACGGTCAGGGGAAAGCCTTTCGCGACGATGTTCTTGGCCATGCCATGGCCCATCAGGCCGAGCCCGACGAAGCCGATGCGCTGCGAGCTGGTCACGCGTTCCACTCCACGAAACAGATATTCTATTCTTATTGCAAAACAGAATAGCTGTTCTACAATGCTCTGTAAAGCGGTTTCCGGGCAGGCCGGGAAGACCGAAAGAAGAAGCAGAAGATGCGAGCGCCACGCACCTACGACGATCTGCGCGAGTCGATTTCGCGCCGCTACGCCGAGCTCCCGGGGCGGCTGCGGCAAATCGCGGAATTCGCGCTGCACAATCCGAACGACATGGCCTTCGCCACGGTCGCCGAGATCGCGGAGCGTGCCGGCGTGCAGCCGTCGAGCATCATCCGCTTCGCGAACTCGTTCGGCTTTCCTGGCTTCAGCGACATGCAGACCCTGTTCAGGACGCGGCTAGTCTCCGGCTCGCCTAGCTATCGCGAGCGCATTGCGGCGTTGCGAACGGCGCGGCCGCAGAGCAATGGGCGGAATTCCGGCCCTTCGGCTCTGCTCAGCCGGTTCGTCAGCGACGGCATCGCGTCACTGGAGCACTTGCAGGAAACGGTGCGCGCGAGCGAGATCGACAAGGCAGTGCGTACCCTGACGCGGGCGAACGACATCTACATCGTAGCGCAGGGACGTTCTTTTCCGGTCGCCTTCTATCTGCACTATGCGCTTAACCGGCTCGACCGGCGCTCGCATCTCGTCGACGGAGTCGGCGGTGTGGCGCGGGACCAGGCGCGGCTGATCGGTCGCGACGATGCGCTGATCGCAGTGAGCTTCAAGGACTACGCGCGGGACGTCGTGGCAATCGTCGACGATTGCCGTGCACGCGATGTTGCGATCATCGCGATCACGGATTCGCCCGTCAGCCCGATCGCCCGCGACGCAGCCGCGTGCTTCGAGGCGGAGGACGACATGAGCCAGCCTTTCCGCTCGCTGGTGGCGCCCATTTGCCTGGCGCAGACTCTCGTCGTCGCCTACGGCCAGCAGCTCGAGGCCAAGGCGCGGTCCGCATGACCGCGCCCGAACGCCGGTTGGATTTCATCGCGATCGGCCGCGCCGCCGTCGACCTGTATGGCGAGCAGATCGGCGCGCGGCTGGAGGACATGTCGAGCTTCGCCAAATATCTCGGCGGCTGCCCGGCCAACATCTCGGTCGGCGCTGCGAGACTCGGGCTCAGGCCGGCAATGCTGACCCGCGTCGGCGACGAGCACATGGGCCGTTTCGTGCGCGAGACGCTTGCCGCGGAGGGTGTCGATGTCAGTCACGTGCGCACCGACCCTACGCGGCTGACCGCGCTGGCGATCCTGGGGATCAAGGATCAGGAGACCTTCCCGCTCCTGTTCTACCGCGAGAACTGCGCGGACATGGCGATAGCGCCGGAGGATTTCGACGCAAGCTTCATCGCGCAGGCGCAAGCGCTGGTCGTCACTGGGACCCATTTCTCGACGGCGGCGGTCGACCGCACCTGCCGCACGGCCATCAAGTATGCCCGTGCCGCGAAGACGAAGGTGGTTCTCGACATCGACTACCGACCCGTCCTGTGGGGCCTCACCGGGCGCGGGCTGGGCGAGCAGCGCTTCGTGGCGTCTGACACGGTGAGCGCCCATCTGCAGAGCATTGCGCCGCTGTGCGACCTGATCGTCGGCACCGAGGAAGAAATCCATATCGCCGGTGGCAGCACCGATACGCTGACGGCGCTCCGGCGCCTTCGCGCGCTTAGTACCGCGACGTTGGTGGTTAAGCGCGGCGCGCAGGGCTGCGTCCTGTTCACCGATGCCATTCCGGACCGGGTCGAGGACGGGCTGATTGGCAAGGGTTTCCCTGTGGACGTCTACAATGTGCTTGGCGCCGGCGATGGCTTCATGGCCGGCCTGCTGCGCGGCTGGCTGCGCGATGAAGGCTGGGAGCGTGCGTGCACCTACGCGAATGCGTGCGGCGCGCTAGTCGTATCGCGTCACGGCTGCGCGCCGGCAATGCCGTCCTGGGCGGAGATGGTGGACTTCCTGTCGCGTTCCGGCAGCCTGAAGCATCTGCATGAGGACCTCCGGATCGCCCACCTCCATCGCACCACGACGGGACGCCGCACTTGGCCGCAGATCTGCGCGCTCGCCTTCGATCACCGGCGGCAGTTCGAGTCCCTGGCGGAGAAGCACAATGCGCCTGTCGAGCGCATCCGCCGCTTCAAGTCGATCATCGCGGCGGCAGCGCGCGAGGGTGCTGAGGACATCGAGGGCGCCGGCGTGATCATCGATGCTACTTATGGCAAGGCTCCGCTCTTAGCCGCGACAGGCACCGGCCTGTGGATAGCGCGACCGATCGAGAAGCCTGGTGCGGTGCCACTCGAATTCGAACACGACGTCGATCCCGCAATCGTGCTGCGCAGCTGGCCCGCGGATCATGTGGTGAAGTGCCTGGTGCAGTATCACGCGGCCGACGCACCAATGCTCAAAGCCGAACAGGAGAATCGTGTACGACACCTGTATGGCGCGTGCGTTGCGTCCGGTCACGAGCTTCTGCTCGAAGTCATTCCGCCTGCGGACAAAGGCGATCAAGGCGCCACGGTGCTACAGGCAATGCGGCGCTTCTATTCGCTCGGCGTCATGCCGGATTGGTGGAAGCTCCCGCCTGCGGCAGAGGCCAAGACCTGGAAGGCGGCCGGTGATGTGATCCGCGAGCACGATCCGCACTGCCGCGGCATCGTCATTCTCGGCCAGGATGCGCGCACCGGAGAACTGTCGCAGGCGTTCGCGGCCGCGGCCGCGGAGCCGCTGGTGCGGGGCTTCGCCGTGGGGCGCCACATTTTTTGGGAGGCGGCCGAGGCGTGGTTCGCAGGCACGATTGACGATCAGGCGGCAGTCGCGATGATCGTACGCAACTACCGGGCAGTGACGGCCGCATGGCTGGCGAGCCGATCGCCAGCGCGAGCGGAATACCGTTCAGGAACCGGCGACTGAGGGCGCTTACCCGGCGGCCGCTCTCGGCATAGTGGCGGCCGTTGCGTGCGGATAGCGCGAGCTGTCGCGCGCCTTCCACATGCGCCTGGCCAACTCGTCAGCCTCGTCGGAAGAGCCGGCACGGCCCAACAAGCGCAGCGCAATAGCAGCGGTGGCGATGACGATGCGCGCCTCATCCGGCATCTCGCCATGCCAACAGGCTAGGAGAGGATGGTCGTGACCGGATGCGTGCGACGACAGTGTGCGCTCGCCGGCGAGGGCGGGCCATT
>DATAAP010000131.1:0-3485 GCA_036260035.1 Alphaproteobacteria bacterium
CGGCTCGCCCCGCTCGCCGAGGCGGTGGCGCCGGTCGCCCCGTCGCCCGCCGTGTGGGCGGCCGTCGAGGCGCGCCTTGCGCAGGAGCGCGCCGCGCAAATTCGTCCCGCAACGCCATCGCTGTGGAACCGCGTCGCCTTCTGGCGCTGGAGCGCCATCGGCGCGACAGCCGTAGCAGCACTGTTGCTGATCTATGCCGCGACTGATTGGCGGCAGCCGATGGACGAGCACGTCGCCGTGCTGACGAACCAGCAGGGCAACCCCGCCGTCGTGGTCGCCGCCGATATTCGCCAACGCACAATGACCGTGCGTGCGCTCGCGGACGCACCGTCTGGCCACACGCACGAGCTCTGGATCATCGCCGACGACAAGCCGCGCTCGCTCGGAACAATGTCCACGGCGGGCACTGCACGCTTGCAGGTGCCGCGAGACCTCGTGCCAGCACTCGCAGGCGCCACGCTCGCCGTTAGCTTGGAGCCCGCGGGCGGGTCGCCGACGGGTCTGCCGACTGGCCCGGTGCTCTACTCTGGACGCGTAGTCGCGGTGAACTGACGAAATCGTGAACGGTGCCGCGCGATGCCGGCGGCATGACTGCATCCGGCCGCGCGACCGGCCCGTAGTGCTCCCAGACCCGCCTTTTATCCGCGGGCATGTCAACGGGAGCAGAATCATGACAACGAAGTTCATCACGCCGGATACCGGCATCATAGCCGGACGCCGCACGTTCCTCCGCAGCACCGGGGCTGCTACCCTGTCCGCCACCGCCGTCGCCCTGATGGTCGGCTGCGAGAGCATGGCGCAGGGCACGATGTCGAACCCGGCGAGCGACGTCGCGACGTTGAACGTCGCGCTCGGCCTCGAGCATGAGGCGATCATGGCCTACCAGCTCGGTGCGGAGAGCAAGCTGCTGCAGCCGGCGGTGCTGAACGTCGCCGTGCTGTTCCAGGACCATCACAAGCAGCACCGCGACGCGCTGATCGCGACCATCCGCAAGATGGGCGGCACGCCGGTTGCCGAGAAGAGCAAGGACGAGTATGCGCGCGCGCTGAACGCCGGCTCGCTCAGGAACCAGACCGACGTCCTGAAGCTCGCGCAGCGGCTGGAGAAGGGTGCGGCGAACGCCTATCTCGGCGTGATCCCGACCTTCAAGGAGAACGGCCTGTCGCAGGTGGCCGCCCGCCTCGCGGCCGACGAGACGATGCACTGGACCGCGTTGTCCGGCGCGCTCAACGACATGCTGCCGCAGAAGGCGCTGAGCTTCGGCGCGTAAGCCTGTCCCCCGCAGCGGCACCGAGTCCCCGGAGCCGCCGCACCCCCGCGGGCGCTGGCCTCGTCAAGGCCCGCGGGGCACCCCTTCTTCCGGAGGGTGCCTCATGATGGTCCGACCTCTTGTCGTTTCTTCGATGATCGCGCTGGCGGGCTTCGGCCTGCCGGTGCAGGCGGCGGATGCGGCTCGCGGCGGCGAGCTCTATGAGAGCCGCTGCTTCGGCTGCCACTCGCTCGACGCCAACCGCATCGGACCGATGCACCGCGGCGTGTTCGGCCGCAAGGCAGGATCGGTCGCCGACTTCGCCTATTCGGCAGCGGTTAAGAACGCGGCCGTGGTATGGGACGAGGCGACGCTCGATCGCTGGCTGGCCAACACTCAGGCGGTGATCCCCGGCACACGCATGAACTTCCGCGTGGCCAACGCCGAGGACCGCGCCGACATCATCGCGTATCTGAAAAAGGAATCGGGGAAGTAGCGCGCCCGGGTCCGAGATCGCGGCGGCTGAGAGACCCTCACCCTCTCCCGCAAGCGGGAGAGGGTTTCTGGCACGTTGCGGCTCGGGCCCCTTCTCCCGCTTACGGGAGAAGGCGGGGGATGAGGGTCTCCGTAAGCGCCGCTGCCTTCAATTCGCTTTAAAGCCGCCGCACCTGCATGCCATTCTCCGGCGCATCAGCGACGGAGCCGAAGCATTGCAACGTCCGCCAGAGAAAGAGCCTGTCATCCAATTCGAGCAGATCGGGCTGCGCTACGGCCTCGGTCCGGAGGTGCTGCGTGATATCACGCTCAGCCTGGCGCCGGGCTCTTTCCACTTCCTGACGGGCGCCTCCGGGGCCGGCAAATCGTCGCTGTTGCGGCTGATGTACCTTGCCCAGCTGCCGACGCGCGGGCGCCTGACCATCTTCGGCCGTAATGTGGCAACGACGCCGCGCGCCGAACTGCCGGCGCTGCGCCGGCGCATCGGCGTCGTGTTCCAGGACTTCCGCCTGCTCGACCATCTCTCGGCGCTCGACAACGTGGCATTGCCGCTGCGGCTCGCCGGCAAGGACGAGTCGCAGATCCGCGACCATGTCGTCGAGCTGCTGACCTGGGTGGGCCTGGGCGAGCACCTCAACGCCAAGCCGCTGACCATGTCGGGCGGGCAGAAGCAGCGCGTAGCGATCGCGCGCGCGGTGATCACGCGGCCGAAGCTGCTGCTCGCCGACGAGCCAACCGGCAATGTCGACGACCAGATCGCGCTGCGGCTCCTCTACCTCTTCGAGGAGCTCTACAAGATGGGCACCACGGTCGTCATCGCCACGCACAATGCGAGCCTCGTCGCGCGCTTCGGCCATCCCGAGCTGCGGCTCGAGGGCGGCGAGCTGTCCATTATCGAGCGGCGCGCGGCATGAGCACGGTGCAGCAGCGGGTGGCGGCGATGGCGCTTGCCTGGCGGCGCGCCGATCAGGCGCTGGCGCCCGAGGACAAGCCGTCGCATCTGCCGTGGATCGTCGCGATCATGGCGTTCATCGCCGGCCTTGCCCTGACGGTCGCGCTGGCGCTGTCGGGCATGGCGTCGCGCTGGAGCGCCGACCTGACCGGCGTGCTGACGGTCGAGATCGCCGTCGAGTCGCCCGCTGACCCGCGCAGCCCGGACGAGCGGCTCGATGCCGTGCTGGCCGTGTTGCGGGCGACCCCCGGCATCGAGCGTGCCACGCCTGTGCCGAATGACCGCCTCGCGGCGATGGTCGAGCCGTGGCTCGGCAAGGCAGCCGCCTCCGGCGAGCTGCCGCTGCCGCGCATCATCGACGTGCAGCTGGCGGCGCCCGGGATCGATCTCGCGGCGCTGGGCGCACAGCTCGCGGCAGCGGCGCCCGACACGACCGTCGACGACCACCGCCGCTGGCTCGGCGGATTGCTGCGCTTTGCGCGCAACGTGGTGACCGTGGCGCTGGCGCTCGTCGTGCTGGTGTCGCTCGCAGCCTCCGGCACGGTGGCCTTCGCAACCCGCGCCGGTCTTGCCGCACATCACGAGGCGATCGAGCTGCTGCATCTGATGGGCGCGCACGACGCCTATATCGCGCGGCAGTTCGCGCGCCTGGTGCTGTTGCGCAGCATCGCGGGCGCGTTCGGCGGCATGGTCGTCGCGCTGCTGGTCTTCTACGGTCTGGCGCTGAGCGCACAGACCAACATCGCCGTCGAGAGCGAGGCGCCCGCCATGCTGGCGGGCCCGCTGCTC
>DATAAP010000132.1:0-5440 GCA_036260035.1 Alphaproteobacteria bacterium
CGGTCATCCGTTATGCCGATCACGGCGTCAATCCGCTCAACAACGGCATCGTCGTGCGCAAGGAGCTCCTCTCGTCCAATGCAGACCTAGTCAAGCGCTTCATGCGCGCTTCAACCACGGCGGTTGAGCAGGCGAAGGCCAATCCGCAGGCGGCCGTAGATGCGCTGCTGAAGACCAACGCGAAGGCCGGCAAGCCCGAGCTGCTGCTCGCGGGTTGGAAGGAGACGGCGCCGCTGTTGAACTCCAAGGCGACGGCCGGCCAGAAGCCGTTCCGCATCGCCGAATCGGACGTCAAGGATACGGTCGCCCTGCTAGTCGAGTACGGCGGATTGGAAGCGGCCGCGAAAGGCAAGGAGGCCGAGTTCTACACCAACGCCTATCTGCCGTGAGCATGCGCCCGGAGGCCCGCACCGAGCCCCTGATCGCGTTCGCCGACGTCGGCAAGACGTTCGTGACGCGCGACGGGCCGGTGCGCGCCTTGCGCGACGTTTCTTTCGCGGTGGGGCGCGGCGAGTTCGTTTCCATCGTCGGTCCCAGCGGCTGCGGCAAGAGCACGGTGCTGAAGATCGTGGCCGGTCTCGTATCGGTTTCGGAAGGGGCGGTGTCCGTCGGCGGTGCGCCGGTGATCGGACCACCGCCGGGCATCGGCGTGGTCTTCCAGGCGCCGGTGTTGCTGCCCTGGCGCGACGTGCTCGGCAACATCATGCTGCAGATCGACGTGCGTCGGCTGGATGCAGGGAAGTACGAGGAGCGGGCGCGCCAGCTCATCAAGACGGTCGGACTCGCGGGCTTTGAGCGCAAGCGCCCGTGGGAGCTTTCGGGCGGCATCCAGCAGCGCGTGGCGATCTGCCGCGCGCTCGTCCACGACCCCGATCTGTTGCTGATGGACGAGCCGTTCGGCGCGCTCGATGCGATGACCCGCGAATCCACGAACATCGAGCTGCAGCGCGTCTGGGCGGCGACGCGCAAGACGGTCCTCTTCATCACGCATAGCATCCCCGAGGCGGTGTTCCTGTCCGACCGCATCGTGGTAATGACCGAGCGGCCGGGCACGATCGCCGCGATCTATCCGGTGCCGCTCGGCCGGCCGCGCCGGCTGGAGGATATGGGGGCGCCGGGCTTCATCGATCTGGTGCAGACCGTGCGCCGGCATTTCCATGCCGAGGCCGCCCTCGATCTCTAGGAGTTTCATGTGAGCGCAGTGCCGTTCCGCATCGTCGATATCGAGTTCCGCGAGCGCCCCGTGCGCCTGCGCCTGCCGTTCCGTTTCGGCGTGGTGACGCTGACGCATGCGCCGCAGGCTTTCGCCTTCGCGCGCATCGAGCTGGCCGATGGCCGCACTTCGCTCGGCGCCGCGGCCGAGATGCTGGCGCCGAAATGGTTCGACAAGAACCTCGCGCTCAGCAACGAGCAGAACTTCGACCAGCTGCGCACGGCCCTAGCGATCGCGCGCGGCCTCTACCTCGATCGCGCATCGCGGACCGCCTTCGGACATTTTGCCGTGCACTATGCCGATCAGGTCGAGGCGGCCGCGCGGCACGATCTGAATCCGCTCGTCGCCGGCTACGGGCCTGCCCTGATCGACCGCGCGGTGCTCGATGCGCTGTGCCGAGCGCTTGGCGTGTCCTTCTATGACGCGATCCGCCGCAACATCGTCGGCATCGTGCCGGCCGGACTGCTGCCGGAATTCGCCGGCTTCGACATCGACCGGTTTGTTGGCAGGTTGTCGCCGCGCAACCGGATCGCCGCGCGCCACACCGTCGGGCTGGTCGATCCGATCACGGCCGCGGACATCAAGCCTGGTCAGCGCGTCGGCGACGGTCTGCCGGAGACCTTGGAAGAGGTTGTTACCGCCTACGGACACTCATGGTTCAAGCTCAAGGTGGGCGGCGACGTCGCCAAGGACATCGTGCGGCTTTCGGCAATCGCCTCGGTGCTCGACCGCTCGCCCTCGCCCTATCGCTGTACGCTCGACGGCAACGAGCAGTACGACGATGTGGACGGCGTCATCGCCTTGTGGCGGAAGATGGGCGAGACGCCGGCGTTGCGCCGCCTGGTCTCGTCGATCGCGTTCATCGAGCAGCCGATCAACCGCAAGACGGCGCTGGAGCGCGATGTCGCGGCGCTCGGCAAGGAAAAGCCGCTGATCATCGACGAGTCCGACGGCGATTTCGACGCCTTTCCGCGCGCCCGCTCGCTCGGCTATGCGGGCGTATCGAGCAAGACCTGCAAGAACTTCTACAAGTCGATCCTGAACGCCGCACGCTGTGCGATGTGGAACGAGGTGGCCGGCCGGCAGGCCTATTTCATGTCCGGCGAGGACCTGACCACGCAGGCTGGGCTCTCGGTGCAGCAGGACCTTGCGCTCGTGTCCCTGCTTGGGCTCGACCATGTCGAACGCAACGGGCATCATTATGTGAACGGCATGGCCGACCTGCCGCCGTCGGAGCAGCAGGCCTTCCTCACGGCGCATCCGGATCTCTACCAGCGCGCCGACGGCGTGGTAAGGCTCAAGATTGAATCGGGCATGCTGGCCATGGGTTCGCTCGGCTGCACGGGTTTCGCGAGCGGCGCACTGCCTGAGATCGCCGCAACGCAGCCGATGCCGGCGCTGGCGGCTTGAATGGCCGACACACTTCGCAACGGCACGATCGGGGAGGTGCCGCGTCGCGGGCGCCGCGTGGCCGCCGGCGCGCGCCGCGATCCCGACGCGACGAAGTCGAAGATCCTCGCCGCGGCCTGGCACGAGTTCGCGCAGAAGGGCTTCGCCGGCGCGCGCGTCGATGCGATCGCAGCACGCTCGGGCGCCAACAAGCGGATGATCTACCACTATTTTGGCGACAAGGAGGGTCTCTTTGTCGCCGTGCTGGAAGCCGCGTACGACCGCGTGCGCAGCGCCGAGCTGGCGCTCGACCTCGAGCACATGGAACCGCTCGCCGCGATGCGCCGCATGGTCGAGTTCACATTCGACTCCTTCGTCAAGGACCGCAGCTTCATTCAGCTCCTCAACAACGAGAACCTTTACAAGGCGCGCCACCTGAAGAAATCGACGCGGATCGCGCGCATGCATTCTCCGCTGATTGGCATGATCGACGGCATCCTGCGGCGCGGCGTTGCCGCCGGCGTGTTCCGCGCCGGGATCGATCCTACCCAGCTTTGGATCTCCATCGCTGCGCTCGGCTACTTCTACTTCAGCAATATCCATACGCTCTCGACCATCTTCGATCGCGACCTGGCCGAGCCAATGGCGCTTTCGGAGCGGCGTGCGCATGTCGTCCAGCTCGTGCTCGATGCGCTGCGGCCCGGGCGGACCGCCCGAGCTTGACGCCGGTGCCAGCATTTTGTAACCATATAGTTACTTAGGAGATAGGGAGCGAGACGATGGCGGACCGCCGGCTTGGCATCATCATGAATGGCGTGACCGGGCGCATGGGGACGAACCAGCACCTGATCCGCTCCATTCTGGCTATCCGCAACCAAGGCGGCGTGCGGCTCAAGGACGGCACGCGGATCGTGCCGGACCCGATCCTGGTCGGCCGCGATGCCGACAAGCTGCGCCGTCTTGCCGAGGCGCATCAGATCGCGCGCTGGACGACCGACCTTGACAAGGCGCTGGCCGACAAGAACGACCGCGTGTTCTTCGACGCCGCCTCGACGCAGCTCCGCGCCGGGCTGATCCGCAAGGCGATCGCCGCCGGCAAGGACATCTATTGCGAGAAGCCGGTCGCGGATTCGCTCAAGGACGCGATGGAGCTCTATGCGCTCGCCGAGAAGGCGGGGGTCAAGCACGGCGTGGTGCAGGACAAGCTATGGCTGCCCGGCCTGCTCAAGCTGAAGATGCTGATAGACAGCGGCTTCTTCGGTCGCATCCTATCGGTGAAGGGCGATTTCGGATACTGGGTGTTCGAGGGCGACTGGCAGCCCGCAAACCGCCCGTCGTGGAACTACCGCAAGGAGGATGGCGGCGGCATCATCCTCGACATGCTGTGCCACTGGCGCTACGTGCTCGACAATCTGTTCGGCGAGGTCAAGTCGGTGCTGTGCCATGGCGCCGTCCACATCCCCGAGCGCGTGGACGAGCAGGGCAAACGCTACAAGGCGACGGCCGATGATGCGGCCTATGCGATCTTCGAGCTTGAGGGCGGCATCGTCGCGCAGATCAACAGCTCATGGACCACGCGCGTGCGCCGCGACGACCTCGTTACCTTCCAGGTCGATGGTACGCATGGCTCGGCGGTCGCCGGCTTGACGCGCTGCTTCTCGCAGCATCGGGTCAACACGCCGCGGCCGGTGTGGAACCCCGATGTCAGGCAGCCGATCGATTTCTACGCGACATGGGACGAGGTGCCGGACAACATCCCCGCCGACAACGCCTTCAAGGCGGAATGGGAGCTGTTCATCCGGCATATTTTCGACGGCACGCCGTTCCCCTGGAACCTGAAGGCTGGCGCCAAGGGCGTGCAGCTCGCCGAGGCGGGGCTGAGGAGCTGGGCCGAGCGCCGCTGGATCGACATAGCGCCGCTCTGACAAGGACTGAACAATGGCAGTGATCAATCTTCCCGTCACGGGTGGGCGCATCGAGACGTTCCGCACGCGACCGCCGCGCAACTTCCCCGACCGGCAGAGCGTACCGTTCAACCGCGTCGCCTTCTCCGCGGCGCATGTGGTTGGCGATCCGCTGGCGGATTGCGACCCGTGGCTAGACGCGGCGATCGACTGGGACAAGACAATTGCCTACCGCCGCCACCTCTGGGGCCTCGGCCTTGGCGTCGCCGAGGCGATGGACACCGCGCAGCGCGGCATGGGCCTCGACTGGAAGAGTTCGCTGGAGCTGATCCGGCGCAGCCTCGATGCCGCAAAGGGCATTCCGGGCGCCTTGATCGCCTGCGGCGCCGGCACGGACCATCTCGCCCCCGCCGCGAACCTGCCGATCGATGCGGTCATTCGCGCCTATGAAGAGCAGATCGAGGCGATCGAGAAGCTCGGCGGCCGCATCATCCTGATGGCGAGCCGCGCGCTGACCGCCGCAGCAAAATCGCCCGACGATTACAATCGCGTCTACGACCGCATCCTGCGCCAGGTGAAGGAGCCGGTGATCATCCACTGGCTCGGCGAGATGTTCGACCCGGCGCTCGACGGCTATTGGGGCCACAAGGACCACTACGCCGCGATGGACGTGGTCGCGGACGTCATCGCACGCAATGCGAAAAAGGTCGACGGCATCAAGATCTCGCTGCTCGACAAGCAGAAGGAGATCGATCTGCGCGCGCGCCTGCCCAAGGGCGTGCGCATGTACACGGGCGACGATTTCAACTACGCGGAGCTGATCGCGGGCGAGGGCGCCTACTACTCCGACGCGCTGCTCGGCATCTTTGACGCGATCGCGCCCGCCGCGTCGGCCGCGCTGACGGCGCTGGCCTCGCAGCGCGTGGCCGAGTTC
>DATAAP010000133.1:0-10131 GCA_036260035.1 Alphaproteobacteria bacterium
GCGGCGATGTTCCGCAGCCTCGACGCGTACGCGAAGCTTCCAGGCAAGACCCTGCTGCTGATCGCGCGCGAGATGGCGCGGCTGGAGTCCCACAAGGGGCTCGTGGCCGGCGTGCTCGCCGAGATCGTGCAGCGCCCCGACGAGCTCGCCGAGTTTCTCGCGATCTACTGGAAGGACACGCCCGACCAGCGCAAGCGCGAGAAGCTGTCCGCACAGGTCAAGAAGGGCCTCGCGCGCGCCTTCGCCAAGTTCGATGCCTACCAGCTCGCCAAGTGGAACCGCGACGGCAACGCCGTGGCGCTCCGCGACGTGCTGTTCCTCGTCCACGCCAAGCCCAAGGATGACGGGCAGGCGGCGGTGTGGAAGCAGCTTGCCGACGGTACGCTGGACGCACCGGACACCTGGGAGGTGGCGCTCTCGGCCGGTGCCGACAAGAAGGCGACCTTCGAGCGGCTGCTCGCGGAGAACAAGCTGGGTGCGATGGCGCTCCTGGCCAACCTCCGCGGCATGCTCGCGGCCGGCGTGGATCTCGCGCTGATCCGCGCCGGTCTCGCGCGGATGAAGACGGAGCGGATCTTTCCGTACCGCTTCATCACCGCGGCGCGGCATGCGCCGTCGCTCGAGCCGGAGCTCGAAGCGGCGATGTTCCGCAGCCTCGACGCGTACGCGAAGCTTCCAGGCAAGACCCTGCTGCTGATCGACGTGTCGGGCTCGATGGGCGCGCGCATGGCAGGCAAGTCGCAGGCCACGCGTCTCGAGGCCGCCTGCGGCCTCGCGGTGCTTGCCCGCGAGATGTGCGAGTCGGTCGAGATGTACACGTTCTCGAACACGACCGTGCAAGTGCCCAAGCGACGCGGCTTCGCGCTGCGCGACGCCATTGTCAACAGCCAGCCGCACGGCGGCACGATGCTCGGTGCGGCTGTGGAGACGATGAACTGCATGCGGGCAGACCGCCTGATCGTCTTCACCGACGAGCAGGCGCACGATCCTGTGCCGGCGCCGAAGGCGGTCGGCTACATGATCAACGTGGCCTCGTACGAGCGCGGCGTGGCCTCCGGCGATTGGCGCCGGATCAACGGCTTCTCCGAAGCCGTGATGCGCTACGTCGCCGAGTGCGACGCTGCGGCCTAACGGCGGCCGGAGCGGATCGCGTCCGCTCCGGTCTGCCGGCTTTTTCCGGCGGCGTAGCTCAGCGGAAGAGCGGCGGGCTCATATCCCGCGCCAGCCGCAGGTTCGACTCCTGCCGCCGCCACCAGTTTCGCTGGGTCGGTCCGGTCGAAGCGCCTCCTCTCGCGCGCCCGCGCCGGCCCGACGCAGGAGAATGCAGGTATAGACAAGCGGCCCGAGGCAGCGCATTGCCGATCGCCTGGCGCAGAGTCTAGCTTGCGGCGAGCTCCCGGGTGGCATTCGATCCCCCTTCAGTTGGGCAGTTCCGTCAACAGGGCCTGTCTGCGCCAGGCCGCGGGGGGCATTCCGGTTTCGCGCTTGAACGCGCGGATGAACGCCGCCTCGGCTTCGTATCCGACGTCATAGGCGATTTGCGCGATCGGCTGGCCTCGCGCGCGCAGCCGGTCTTTGGCGACCTGAATGCGCCAGAAGGTGAGATACCGCTTGGGCGGCATTCCGATGAGGGCGGTGAAGCGATCGGAAAAGGCCGAACGGGACAGGCCGACTTCCTTCGCCAAAGCCTCCGCGGTCCAGGGATGGTTGAGCCTGCCATGCACCAGAGCGAGCGCCCGCCCGATAAACGGGTCACGTACACCGGCGAGCCAGCCTCTCTGCTCGACCGGAGTCGTTGCCGCATAGCAGCGCACAGCTTCAACAAACATCAGCTCGGAAAGCTTCGACATCACCGTCGAAGCGCCGATCGTCCCTTCGCCGGCGCCTCGCATGGCGAATCGCAGCGAGGATTCGATCCATTCGCCCGACCCTGCCTGGGTCATATCGACCTTCAAGATGCGCGGCAGTGTCGCGATCAGCGGATTCCTATGCTGGTCGCTGCCGAGGAAGCCGCACACCATGCGGGTGGGTTCGCCACCACCACCGTGGATGATCCGGGCCAGCGTGCCCCCTTGCGCCGGTAGAATGAGACTGTGGGAGTCGACCGGGCGCAGATCCATCGAGCTGCCCAGCAGATGCGGATCGTTGCGGGGAAGCAGGACCGTCTCCCCGGCACGGACCTCGACCGGTTGCTCTCCCTCGATCCCCACCAGCATCCGACCTTCAATGACGTAGTGGTACGCAATCACCTGGATGGGATCGGAGAGGAAAGGCCGGCAATCCTCAGGGCCGATCCTGGACGAAATGCACCATGGCGCGGTGAAACGCGCGTCGAGGAACACGCCTCCCGTCAGTCTTAGGGCCTGTAGAACTTCCGATAACGGATCCATGGCGCCGCCCCGCTCATCCGTGCCCGTCAAACAGTCAATTGATCCGGCGGGTCAGTCATTCACGCCAGACAGCCTGTTCTCTAATTTAGCGCCGCAACGGAATGCGGATAGGCCACTTGTAGTCGTTCTGCGCTCCGAACGTAAGTATTTGAGAAGCTGGGCCGCGGATCGAAACATCGACGACGGCCGCCGCGATCTGAACCGGACGTACTGAGATGTTCATGGAATCCAAGACTGCGGTCCTGGCCTCCGGATTGGAACTCGCCTATGCCGAGCAGGGCGATCCGTCCGGCGTGCCGCTCGTTCTGCTGCACGGCTACACCGATTCCTGGCGCTCATTCGAGCCGTTGCTTCATGCGCTTCCGAAGTGGATCCGCGCGGTCGCCGTGTCTCAGCGCGGCCACGGAGACTCACACAAGCCGCGGTCGCGGTACGATACGTCGCTGTTCGCCGCGGATCTCGCCGAATTTATGGAACGGATCAAGATCCGACGGGCCGTCGTCGCCGGCCATTCGATGGGCAGCCTTGTCGCGCAGCGCTTTGCGCTCGACCAGCCGCAACGCACGCTCGGCCTCGTGCTGCTCGGCGCCTTCAAGACATTGAAGGGCAATGCGGCGGCCACCGCGCTCTGGCACGACGCTGTTGCGACGCTGGAGGATCCGGTCAACTCCCGACTTGTGCGGGAGTTCCAGCAGAGCACGCTTGCGAGGCCCGTGCCGTCCGACTTCTTCGAGACAATCGTGGCCGAAAGCCTGAGGGTGCCGGCACATGTGTGGCGGTCGGCGTTCAGGAGTCTGCTCCGTGAGGACATGGGCAGCGAGGTTGGAAAGATTTCGGCGCCGACTCTCATCCTGTGGGGCGACCGGGATGGATTCTGCTCGTTGCAAGAGCAGGAGGCATTAGCAGCAGCCATACCGGACGCAAGCCTCATCGCTTACGCGGGCGCTGGCCACAGCCCGCATTGGGAGGAGCCAGACAAGGCCGCGGCCGACATTTCGGCATTCGCCGGCAGTGTGGCCGCCCCCACCGCGCGTGCCCGCCTTATTGCCTAGAAAACCTTCCGCCACCACCGGACAAGATCGGAGACCATGACCGTGACGAAGTACAGATCGCGTCTGCCACAGCTCGATGGCCGCCTTTTCCTGACCGATGGCGGCATCGAAACGAGTCTGATCTTTCTCGACAAGCTCGAGCTTCCGTATTTCGCTGCGTTCCACCTCTTGAAGGACGCAGCCGGCCGTGCCGCGCTGCGCCGGTACTACGCGCGCTATGCCGAGATCGCACGGAAGACCGGTGTCGGTTTCATCCTGGAGAGCCCGACCTGGCGGGCAAGCCCCGATTGGGGCGAGAAGCTCGGTTACTCGGAGCAGGCGCTCGCCAGGGCCAACCGCGATGCGATTGCGCTCATGCACGAGCTGCGTGCGGAGTTCGAAACCGGGCGTACGCCGATGGTCGTCAGCGGCTGCGTCGGCCCGCGTGGCGACGGCTATGATCCAGGTCAGGTGATGAGCGCGGAGGAGGCGGAGAGCTATCACGCAAAGCAGATCCGGATCTTCAACGAAGCCGGCGTCGACATGGTGACGGCCATCACCATGACCAACGCGAACGAGGCTATCGGCGTTACACGTGCGGCGGCCGGTCTACCGGTGGCGATCTCCTTCACAGTTGAAACCGATGGCAGGCTGCCAACCGGTCAGAGCCTTGCGGACGCGATCGAGGAAGTCGATCGGGCGACATCGCGCGGTCCCGTGTACTACATGATCAACTGTGCCCATCCAGCCCATTTCGACGGAACGCTGTCTAAGGGCGGCGCCTGGCTCGAACGCGTGCGCGGCATTCGCGCGAATGCATCTAAGCGGAGCCATCAAGAGCTCAACGAGGCGCCCGACCTCGATGATGGAGATCCCGTTGAGCTCGGCCAGCAATATCGCGATTTGCTCAAGCGCCATCCGCAGCTCAATGTGCTCGGCGGCTGCTGCGGCACCGACCACCGTCACATCGAGCAGATCGGCATGACGTGCAAGGTGGCCGCCTAGGGCTGCGGCGGCCTCCGTCAGGAATCGAAAATCGTGTACCGGCACCATTGTGCCGCTGACGCACTGCACGGCATCTCACGGCCTTGTTCGGGGCCGCCGACGTACCGACGACCTGAGCGAGCAGGTGGTCAGAAGAAGGGAGAGCAGGCGCGGAACTTGCGGCAGAGCGCCCCAATCGGAGACGCACGGCATCAGTGACACCGAGGAGCAATTGGGCCATTCTGGGCGCCGGCGATGCCGCGTCCCAGAAATGCGCGTTTCATCTCGTCCGGTCCGCCAGACATGTATGGCGATGGAACAGGACTATGGACGCGAACACGAGCGCCGCGATCACTCTGGTGGCGCCCGATCTGGAACGAATGCCACATTACGTCGACGCACTGCGGCGCGGCTGGTCGCCGAACAACGCGCGCGACGTGTCGAAGGAGCAGCTTGCGCTGTTCCGCGAGTCGCCCGAGCGGCTGCTCAGCGAACTGACGCGTCAGGACGGCACGATCGACATTGGCGGAGGAAAACGCGTGCCGCGGCTGCCGTCGCGCGTGTTCTGGATCTTCGATGGCGAGTTCTGCGGAACGATCAACCTGCGTTACATGCCGGGCACCGAGGCGCTGCCGCCCTATTGCTCGGGCCATATCGGCTACGCGATCGTGCCATGGAAGCAGCGCCGCGGCTATGCGACGGCGGCGCTCGGCATGGTCCTGCAGGTCGCGCGCGCGCTCGGATTGGCGCGCGTGCAGGTGACCTGCGATACGATCAACGACGCCTCGCGCAAGGTCATCCTGGCGAATGGCGGCAAGTTTGCGGGCATCCAGCAATCGAAGGAGCTGGATCAGCCGGCGAAGCTGGTGTTCTGGATCGCGACGTAGCGATTTCCGTCGGAAGCTCGTCGACAACAGAGCTTTATTCTGCACATGGCAACTGAACTTCAGGTGCAGACGAGAATCGATGTCTGCCAATCCTCACGCGTTCCTCGAATCCTCTCTGCAGCCGGCCACATTGCGAGCCAACTAAAGTCTCGCGGATCTGGACCAGCTGGATCGGCCGGTGCGAGTTCAATCGCGCCCGGCGCACCACCAACAGGGTCGCTGCTACCACGTAGCGACGCCGTTTGTGGGTCCCTCGGGCGAGCCGGACCAATTGTCGCCGTCAGGGTTCCAGCGTCCGGGCACGGCGCGCTTACCCGGAGCCGGGAGCCCGGGGCCGTTCGGGCCGCGTCCTGACATCGGCAATGAGACGCGACACCGTTTCGCGGATCGTGTCGTCGCCGCGGCCTGGCATCAGATCCCGCGCGAGCGCGAGAGTCGCTTCGAGCGCCGTCGCTTGCGAGGCGCCCTTCTTGATCAAATGCTCGTAGACGTCGCGCAAATCCTGCTCCACCGATTTCATCGGGCCATCCGGCGTTGTTGTCCGCACCGAAACGCCACTGCGGAGAAGCGGTTCTGTGACCAGCTTGGGCTGCCGACGAGAGCTAGTCGATTGGGCCATGCGCGCAGCCGGCGGCTGTAGCGCGCGGCTCACCAAAAGGCGTGCCCTTGCTTCGAGCGCAGCACCGAAAGGCGGTAGCGCCGGCACGGCGCAAGCGACCTAGTACAGTTCGAGATTGCCGGGCAATCGGCGGTGTGGAGGTTCTTGCGGCTCCGCGGCTCGTTCGCCGCGTATCCGCTTTTCCGCCATCCTGATTGCGACGAGCAGCTCGTTCTCGTCGAACGGCTTCGTCAGGCATCCGAGCGCGAACGGCCTTTTGGCTTCCCGGCACCGGGCGGGCTCGGCCGTCACGAAGAGGGAGCGCACGCCATAGAGCCGATGAATTTCCCGCGCGGCATCGATGCCGGACGAGCCGTCTGCCAGCGAAATGTCGACGAGGGCAAGATCCAGCGTCAGCAAAGCGGCCATCCGCAGCGCCCGTTCGGCCGTCGGAGCGACGCCGAGCACGTCGTGACGCGCAAGTGTGAGTGTGATCTCCATCTGCAGGGCCGTGACCCGCTCGTCCTCGACCAGCAGGATGCGGAGAGGGCGGCGAAGCTCTATCGGCTTATGTGCTGAGCTGCGCGGACGGGTCTCCGCTATCTGCGTTTCATCCTGAGCGCTGTCGGTCACTGCTACGCTTCTATTCACCGCTGCATCTAAGATCACTGGAATTGCTCAACGTCGCTTACCGACGCTTGTTCCAGCGTGTCGCTGAATAGGTACTAGGAGGCGAGGAGCTTCGCCGATGCGTTCTGCGTTACGTCGCGAACGGTTGGCCTAACCGGATCCGATCGGATCGAGGGCATCCGCATGGAGAGGCTGCTAGCTCTATCGCGCCGATCCCGCGCACTGCCGTGGTCCATGCGCTATCTGGGCGCGACGCTGCTCGTGCTGGCAGCGCTCATCATGCGCATGGCGCTCAACGACGCTCTGGCAAACTACCCATTCATTCTCTTTTACCCGGTGGTCATCCTCGCCGCTCTGCTCTTCGACCGGGGCACTGGCATATACGCCACCCTTCTGAGCGGCCTGCTCGCGCTGTATTTCTTCCTGCCGCCGCGCGACAGCGGCGTCATTTTCGATGGCGCAATCCTGGTGCCGCTTGCCTTGTTTCTCGTGACCTGCGGCATTGCGGCGCTCATCATCGAGATGCTGCACAGCGTGAACGAGCGCTACGCCGCGGCACTCGCTCGCGCCGAAAAGGCGGAGCGCGTGCGCGAGACGCTGATGCGGGAAATGAGCCACCGCATAAAGAACAAACTGCAGTTCCTGGCGGCGACGTTCAACGCGCACGCGCGATCGGGCGGCGATGTGAAGGAGATCATGCACGCCGCGGTCAGTCGCATCGGCGTGATCGCACGCGTTCACAACACGCTGTTCGACCAGGCCGGCGACAGCACCATCAACGCACGCGACTTCCTTTCCGGCCTGTGCGGCGACCTGCAGGTCTCCCTGCTGGGGGAGCGGCCGATCATGATCTGGGCCGAGGCAGATCCATTCGAGCTGGACCTGGACAGAGCGACGACGCTGGGCATCCTCGTCAGCGAACTGGTCACGAATGCGGCGAAGCACGCGTTCGCCGATCGAGAGGTCGGCAATGTATCCGTGCGCCTCCGCTCGATCGACGATTCGATTTGCGAGCTAGTCGTGCAGGACGACGGTATAGGCATCCGGGAGGATGCCGCCCAGGGCTTTGGCAGCAAAGTGATCCGCATCATGGTCGAGCAGCTGCATGGAAAACTGAAGGTTGCAAATGGACGGCCCGGTGCGACCTTCAATGTGACGTTTCCTCTGGCCGCGCGCTCAGCCCGAACATCATGACCGATGCTTAGCAAGGTCGGGGAACCGCCCGCACCTTGCGGCGTTTGCTCGACAAAATTGTACGAACAGGGAGTCCGATAAGATGAGCATCCAATCTGAAGTAGCGAATATGTACGAGCTGATGCGGTGGAAAGGCGCGTCTGATGAGACGGCGCGCGCTGTCGCGATGGTTCTCTATCGCGAGCTTGTGCCGGACAGCGACGATTCAACTCAACAGGATGCGGTGGCGCGTGCAATTGCGACGGCGGGTTCGGCCAGGCCGCTAGTGGCGCGAGGCAGCCAAACGGCGAACGATCGAAGCGCGTCTACGCTTGATGGGACCGCGCATGCGGGCTGTCAGCAAGCGGCAACGATCGAGTTAACCGCAACACAAGCCCTGCGGGCCCCTTAGGGTCGGGGACAAAGCACGAGCGCGCTTTACCCTGGCCAGCGCTTCGGGGAACGTCGATGCGATACTTGCAACCTTGAAGCCACCACCGTTGGGGCCGTACAGGTATGCGGGTGGCCTCTTCAGTGGCGCAACTGGTTCGAATCTGACCGTGCGCTGCGGCGGCTACGTCAGCCGGATCACCGCTTTTCCGTTCTTCACCTCGACCAACACGGGGGCGCCGTTCTGCACCAGTGCCGCGAGATCCGCCTGCGGCTCGCAGGCGATCGGGATGCGGGCGAGGATGGCGCCCTGCACGACGGACGGATCGGGCACGGTCTGCGTGACGATCGCCACGGGCGCGTTGGCGTGCTTGTAGAGCTGGTAGAGGAAGCGCCACGCGCCGGCCGAGCCGCGCGTGTAAGGGAAGATCAGCACCGTTCCCTTGACGCTGGTGTTGCGCAGGCTGGGAAGGTCGCCGACGACTCGGCCGGTGCGGATGTCGACATCGCCGAGGAAGGAGATCGGCTCGGCGCCCACCAGCGCCGGCCCTTTCGCCGTGCCGTCGACAATGCCGCGTGCCGCGATCGCGCTCATGGTGCGCGCGGCACGAAGCGGCCGGTGAGGGCGGTCGCGACCGCCTCCTTCGTGCCGGTGAGCAGCGTGTCGCACTGGATCATGTCGCGCACGTATTTCGCCTGCTTGGCGGAATCGACGACTACCGTGCGGATCGGCGGCGGCTGTACGCCGAGCGCCGGATCGGGCGAGGTCGTGCGCGCGAAATGGCAGGAGATCGGGCAGGTGTCGGCGATCACCTTGGCGCCGGACGCCTCGATCGCGCGCAGCAGGCCCGCCTCTTCGGCCATGCGGCGCACGGTGCGGCTGGTCGTCACCCAGAACTCTATATTCGCTGCGATCTTCTTGCCGTCGAGCAGGCCCGCATACTCCTTCATCTCCTCGAACGAGGCATGCGGACAGCCGACATGGACGATGTCGAAGGCGCCGCCGCTTCCGGTGCAGAAATGGGCGTAGACGGCGTCGAGATCGGCGCGCGTCACGGCGATTGAGGCTGGCGGCTTGGCGCCGCCGAAGGCCTGCACCACGTCCGCGAAAGGCGGCGTGACGCCGGGCACGATGAACAGGGCGACGCCGCCGGAGGTCGCCATGCCGGCGCCCATCGCGTCGAGCTCGTCGAGCGCGGGGCGATTCCTGAACCCGGTGATCACCGGCACGCCTTCGCCGGCAATGCGGCCGATATGGAAGCCGAGACAGCTGTAGTCCGTCGTGCCGGCGAGCGCCGTATCGATGTGAAAGAGCAGGGTGCCGCGGCGGTTCTCGTCGAGGTGATAGCCGAAGAGCGGATAGCGCCCGGTCATCGCCGCGTAGACGGCGAAGAAGCCGTCGCGGTTGCTTTTCGCACCGAGCACCGAGTTGCAGAAGATCGTCACCGTGGATTCGATCGAGGTCATGTGCGTGTTCCAGGTCGGCCAGTGGCCGGCCCAGTAGGGCGTGCAGGTGAAGGTGCAGGCGCTGCCCATCTTCTGATGCGCGCTCTCGGCGCGGTGCTGCAGCCGCGCGAGCTTCTCGGGCGCTCCGGTCTGCCGCCAGTTGGCGATATCGGCATTGGCGATGTTCACGGACGCAGGGACCGCCATCTTCGCGCCCTCGGCGGCGAGCTGCTCCATCAGCTCGACGTCCTCGAGGTAGAGCGCCATGCCGGCGTGGACATGCGCATAGCCGATTTCGACGAAACGCGGCGCCTCGAAGGCGCGTCCGAGCTGCAGCAGCCCTTCCATCGCCTTCTTCTTGGCCGCCCCCTGGCGGCCTTCGAGCATCGCCTCTTCTTCGCGCGTGAGTTCCATCACTACAGCGTAGATTGCATGCGGCATGTGATGCAATAAGCAGCGGCGGACCAAACGGACGTTCGGCATGGCTCGTTCGATCGCGCCGGCGCGGCTCTATCGTGGCCGCCGCGCGCGCCGCCTTCGCGCCGGCCTCGAAGCTCATCACGAACCACCTCATCGTCCTCGGCGGCGACGCCGAAGGCCGA
>DATAAP010000134.1:0-1816 GCA_036260035.1 Alphaproteobacteria bacterium
TCCGCGACTACGGCGCCGAGCTGGTGATCGCGGGCCAACGCTACGCCGATGCGCTCGCCGAGAGCGAGCGCTGGGTCGCGTCATCCGGTGCGCTGCCGGTGCACGCCTATGATCAAGCCGAAACCATGCTTGGGCAGGGCACGGTCGGCGCGGAGCTTGATGAAGACGCTGCAGTCGACACCCTTCTGGTGGCGGTCGGTGGCGGCGGGCTGATCGGCGGCATCGCCGCCTGGTATCAGGGACGGGTTCGCGTCGTTGGCGTCGAGCCGGAAGCGGCGCCGACGCTGGCGCGCGCGCTCGAGGCGGGCAGGCCGGTCGATGCGCCGGCCGGCGGCATCGCTGCCGATTCGCTGGCGCCGCGGCGGGTCGGCACGCTGATGTTCCCGATCGCGCAGCGCCATGTCGATCGCGTCGTGCTGGTCGGCGACGAGGCGATCCGAGCGGCGCAGGTGGCGCTGTGGAAGACGCTGCGAGTGGCGAGCGAACCGGGTGGTGCCGCCGCCTTCGCCGCGCTGCTGTCCGGCCGCTATCGGCCCCGCGCGGGCGAGCGTGTCGGCGTGCTCGTCTGCGGCGGCAATTTCACCGGCGTCGATTTCGAGTCGTGATCAGGCCGCCCAAGCCGGTGCGGGGCCCGGCCCCACCGGATTCCACGGGTTGGCGACGTCGGCGGTGAGAACGGGCCAGAGATCCGGCCGCAACCGCTTCAACCCCGCCTCGAGCTGATCGATGCGCGTGTAGCAGGGCACGCGGATGCCATGGTGGTTCACCGGATCCCCCATCTCGGTCATCGGCAGGCCGATGATCGACAGCCGCCGCCGCAGGGAAGGCTCCATCAGCGCGACCGTGTGGGTGATGCCGTGCGCGCGCGCGATCTGGCGCAGGGCCGCGACCAGGCCGAGGGACGCGAAGGATAGAACGTGCCGCGTCTCATCGGACCCGATCGCCTGCTGCAATCCCTGCAGCCGCACGCGGCTCACGGCGAAACGCGAGATTTCAGCAGTCGCAGCCAGCGGTAAGCGGGCGTTCTCGAACAGGGACTCCGGGCAGACAGCGTGCATGGGAAGCGTGCCGCCGGTTGCACCGGGCTTCGGCAGGACCAGCCTGACCGTCCCCAGCGGCTCCTCAGCCGCGCGGTGGAACAGCAAGGCGTGCGGCGCGCGATCGTCGAAGCTGTCGGTCTCTATGCCGTCCGGGCGGCGCGGCTCCAACGCGTTCTCGATGCAGTAGACCTGGTGGCGCAATCGAAAGGCTTGCTGGCGCAGCAGGTCCGTATCGGCGATCCGAACGGCGAAGGTGGTTAGGATTTCGTCGTGAAGCGCGGACGCGATGCACCCCATCAGTCAGCCTCTTCCTTGCGGAAGCATGGCCGGGCTGTCTGGAAGACATCCCGCGAAGCACCGCGATGAGCAGGCGCGTTGTGGGGCGCGCGATCTCTCACCTCGAAGCCACTGCAACCCCGCGCCGCAGCAGCTTGCCCCCACCACAATCCCCAAGAGCACAATGTATAGGCGATATTGCTATACCGCAACCCACATTTGTGATTGTCGTTTCAAGTGTTTCAGAAATGAGTCTCGCGCACAGCTGGAAGTAGCGAACCGGCGCCTGACCCAGCCAAAAAGGTGAAAATTCGGCGTTCCGGCGCGGCCACTTGGGCGAACGCTATTCGCGTCGAAAGATGCGCTCGGCGTTGCGGAAAGCGATCTGTTCGGCGACCGCCGGTGGCAATTGGGCGAGCCAGAGGCGATAGCCGGCGATGAGGTCCGAATAGCTGGCCCAGCGCTCGTTGACCCAAGTGTCGGAGCCGACCAGGAAGCGG
>DATAAP010000135.1:0-4415 GCA_036260035.1 Alphaproteobacteria bacterium
AATCGGCCCCCGCTTCGAGCAGGCGTCGCACGAGGGGGGGTACCCGCTCCGCGTCCACGCCGAACGGCCGGACGCCGCGCCTGGCGGTTCGGGTCAATCCGGATTTCGAGCTCCGCGGGGCGGGGATGCGCATGGGCGGCGGACCGAAGCAGTTCGGCATTGACGCCGAGAAAGTGCCTCAGATCCTCTCCAGGCTCGACCGTAAGCTGTTCGAGTTCGAGGGCTTTCATATCTTCTCCGGCTCGCAGAACCTGCGCGCGGAGGCGCTCTACGAAGCACAGAAGAAGACAGTCGACCTCGCCATCCGGCTCGCCGATGCAGCACCGGAAACGGTGCGCGTTGTCAATATCGGCGGCGGTTTCGGCATTCCCTATTTTCCGGGCGAGAGGCCGCTCGACCTGGCGGCGGTCGGGCGCGGCTTGGCGGAGATCCTTCCGGCGCTGACCAAGCGGCTGCCGGAGGCGCGCATCGTGGTCGAGCTGGGGCGCTACATCGTCGGCGAGGCCGGCGTCTACATCTCGCGCGTCATCGACCGCAAGGAATCACGCGGCCAGGTCTTCCTGATCACCGATGGCGGCCTGCATCACCAGCTCGCCGCCTCGGGCAATTTCGGCCAGGTGATCCGCAAGAACTACCCGGTCGCGATCGCCAACAAGATGGACCGCGCCGCGAGCGAGACCGCGAACGTGGTCGGCTGCCTGTGCACGCCGCTCGACCTGCTCGCCGACCGCATGGAACTGCCGCACGGTGAGATCGGCGACCTGGTCGCGGTGTTTCAGTCGGGCGCCTACGGCCTAACCGCCAGCCCGACCATGTTCCTGAGCCATCCTCCGCCGGCCGAAATCTTGGTGTAGGCGCCGGCGCGCGCATTTTGGAGAGAGCCACGTGACGACGGGACTCTGCGGTTGGTTCGGCCGCTGCGATGGCGCTCCCACGGTGCTGCAGACTATGGCGGGGCCCGTGCAAGGTGCCAGCCATGCCGACGATTTAGCCGGCGTCTTCGTCGATACGGGCTATGAGGGCGGCGGCGTGTTCAGCGATGGCCGCTATCGCGCGGCGCTGGCGGGCGAGCCGCGATGGTCGGACCCCGACCTTGCTGCGCTAAGTGCCGGCAGCGGCGCTGCCGCGGCGCTGGTCGAGGCGTTCCGCCGCCATCGCACCGAGCTTTTCCGCTTCCTGCACGGGCCGTTCGCCTTCGCGCTGCATGACGCCGTCGAGGACGAATCGCTGCTCGCGATCGACCGCTTCGGCATTCACGCTCTTTGCTATGCGGACGGTGCGCCGCTCGTCTTCGGTACGACGGCAGACAGCGTGCGACGCCACCCGCGCATCACCAGCACGATCGATCCGCAGGCGATCTTCAACTTCCTGAACTTCGCGGTCGTGCCAGCACCCGGAACGATCTACCGCGAGCAGAAGAAGCTGTTGCCCGCGCAGTACCTGCATCGCGCCAAGGGCGTCGCGTGCACGGGCTTCTACTGGCAGATGCCTTATCGCGCCGAGACCGCCAAGGATCCGCAAGCGCTCGCCGAGGAGCTGATGCGCCTGCTTAAGCAGGCGGTGCACCGCGCGGCCGAAGGTGTGCCGCCGGACCACATCGGCGCCTTCCTCAGCGGCGGGCTCGACAGCTCCACGGTGGCGGGTCTGCTCGCGCGCGAGCTCGGCGGCCCGGCGCGGTCCTTCACCATGTGCTTCGGCGCGGAAGCCTATGACGAGGTTTACTACTCGCGCATTGCCGCCAAGCATTTCGGCCTGAACGCGCGCGAGCATAACCTTTCACCCGAGGAGGCGGTCGGCGTCCTTGAGACGCTTGCAAAAGCCTATGACGAGCCGTTCGGCAATTCCTCGGCCATCCCGACCTTCTGCTGCGCGCGTATCGCTGCCGGCGACGGCGTCTCCGTCCTGCTGGCGGGCGACGGCGGCGACGAGCTCTTCGCCGGCAATTCGCGCTATCGCACGCAGCTCCGGCTCGATCATTATTTCAAGCTGCCGGTGTTCCTCCGCAAAGGCTTGCTGGAGCCGCTGCTCGCGGCACTGCCGGACGCCGCGATGGTGGGCCCCGTGCGCAAGGCGCGCAACTACGTGCGCCTCGTGACGACGCCGATGCCGGACCGAATGCTCGCCTACGAGCATCTCAATGACGACGAAGTCGAAGCGATGTTCCGCCCGGATTTCCTTGATTGTGTCGATCGCGGCCAGCCGATGGCCATCGCACGCGCGGCCTATGCGCGTCCCGCTGCGGGCGACGGCTTGCAAAGGATGATGCACCTCGATATCGAACTCGCGCTCGCCGACAACGACTTGCGCAAGGTGCGCGGCATGTGCCGCGCGGCCGGGGTCAAGGTCCGCTTCCCGTTCCTTGACGAGGATCTCGCGAATTTCTCGGCGACACTGCCGACGGACGTTTTGATGCCTGGCCAGCGGCTGCGCGGGTTCTTCAAGCAGGCGATGCAGGGCTTCCTACCGGCCGAAATCCTGGACAAGAAGAAGCACGGCTTCGGCATGCCTTACGACCTGTGGATCCGCAGCAATCCGCGCGTCCACCAGATCGTCAGCGACAACGTCGCCAGCTTCAAGCGGCGCGCCTATTGCCGCCCGGAGTTCATCGCCCGGCTCATGGCGGGCCACGCCAGCGACGACGCACGCTTTGCTGGCAGGCTCTGGGATATAATGATCCTGGAGATGTGGCTGCGCGAGCGCGGCCTCTCCTGAGCGAGCGAGGGGGGATGGACGTGGTGCATCGCCGGTCGGCTTTCGTCTTCATGGCTTGCGTGCTCTCCCTGGCGCCCATTGCCGCACTGGGACAGGGCAAGGTCGATGGCGTGGCGCCGGGCGCGATCGCCGCGGAACCTGCAACGCCGACCGCGCTCGGCGTGCGGTGGCCGGTCGTCGGCGACCGCAATCTCAATGCCGCGATCGCCGTCGCGTATCGCAAGGTCGGCGAGCAGACGTGGGCGGAAGGCTATCCGCTTTTCCGCACGTTCAACGACCGGGTCTCGCCGGACAACGTGGTTCAGGATGGCCATCTCTTCGCCGGCAGCATCGTCGATCTGGCGCCAGATACCGAGTACGAGGTGCGTCTGTCGCTCGAGGATCCGGACGGCGGCTCGATCGCGCGCACGCTCAAGATGCGCACGGCCGCTATCCCGCGCCTGCCGGCGAATTTGCAGCGGCGGCACGTGGTGCCGCTCGCGGCGGGGCAGGCGCCGGGCGGCAGCGGCACGGAGTCCGATCCCTATCGCGGCCTCCGCGCCGCGCTGCAGCGCGCACAGCCCGGCGATCTCCTGCTGCTCGCCTCGGGCACCTATGCGGACGGCCCATACGCGCTCGCCGCGTCAGGCACGCCCGATCGCCCGATCGTGCTGCAGGGCCGCGCAGATGGGTCCGCCGTGCTCGATGGGCGCGGCGGTGAGATCCTGCTCGATGCGTCGGGCCGCGCGCATTGGTGGTTCGACCGGCTCGGCTTCCGCAATGCGGGCACGCTGCTCAAGGCAGACCGCGCCAGCCACATCCGCGTCACGCGCAACCGCTTCGATTTCACCAAGCTGGCATTCTCCGCGCGGACGGCAATCTACCGCGAATCCGTTGGCATCTACGTGACGGACAACGTCTTCGTCGGATCCACCCGCTGGCCGCGCACCAGGGAAACTGGCATCGAAGAGATCTATGCCGTGACTGTCACCGGCTCTGGGCACGTTGTCGCCTACAATCTGATCCAGAATGCGGGCGACGGCGTCCATAACGGCGATGTCGGACGCTTATCCGCTAGCGACATCTACAACAACGACATCGAGTCCTGCACGGATGATGGGATCGAGGTCGACTATTCCGACACGAATGTGCGCGTCTTCCGCAACCGAATCACCAACACGCTGAGCGGGATCAGCTTCCAACCGATCCATGGCGGGCCGGTCTACGCCTTCCGCAACATGATGCTCAATCAGCAGTACTCGCCGTTCAAGCTGCATAACGACATGGCGGGCGCGCTGATCTTCCACAACACGTCGATCAAAAGCGGCATTCCTTTCAATATCTCGATTCAAGGCGAGACGGTGCGCGACGTGATGACGCGAAACAACCTGTTCGTCGGCACCGGCGGCCCGGCGCTTTCCAGCACCGGCAAGATGGCGCGGACCGATTTCGACTCGGACGGTTTCGAATGGCCGCCGCGCGGCGCCTTCGCGCGCTGGAACGGCCGCGACTACCCGTCGACGACCGCGGCCCGCGGCTCCAACGCGCTCTATTCGAAGATCGGCGCGTATACAATGGGCCCGCATCGCACCTTCGCGACCTTGGCGCCGCCGCAGACGCACGAGCGGGCGATCAGCCGCACGGCCCACGATCCGCGCCTCGGGCCATCCTCGCGGGCGATCGACCGCGGTGCGCGGCTGCCGAACTTGTCATTGAAGTTCGGC
>DATAAP010000136.1:0-6378 GCA_036260035.1 Alphaproteobacteria bacterium
GGAATCAGGACAGACCCACATGGCGAAGAAGAGTTCGGTCGAGAAGAACAAGCGTCGCGAGCGCCTGGTGAAGCAGTTCGCCGGCAAGCGCGCGACGCTTGTTCTTCTCGACCGAACTCTTCTTCGCCATGTGGGTCTGTCCTGTTTCCCTTGCGGCTTAATTGAGGAACGGCATGTTGAAGCCCTTGAGGAGCGCCTTCGCCTCCTCATTGGTCTTCGCCGTCGTCACGATGATGATGTCCATCCCGCGGATCGCATCGATCTTGTCGTAGTTGATCTCCGGGAAGACGATCTGCTCTTTGAGGCCGATCGCGTAGTTGCCGCGGCCGTCGAAGCTGCGGCCCGAAAGGCCGCGGAAGTCGCGTACCCGCGGCAGCGCGATCGTCACCAGGCGATCGAGGAACTCGTACATGCGCGCACCGCGCAGGGTGACCTTCGCGCCGATCGGCAGGCCGCGCCGCAGTTTGAAGTTCGCGATCGCCTTGCGCGCGCGCGCCACGACCGGCCTCTGGCCGGTGATCGCTGCGAGCTCCGCCACGGCGGCGTCCATCTTCTTGCTGTCATGGGCCGCCTCACCGACGCCCATGTTCACGACGATCTTCTCCAGCCGCGGCACCTGGAACGGGTTCTTGTACTTGAACTGCTCCATCAGCTGCGGGCGGACGGTCTTCGAATAATATTCCTGCAGGCGGGTCATGGCGCTCACCGATCAATCATCTCGCCGGAGCGGCGCGCGAAGCGGAGCTTGCGGCCGTCGACGGTCTTGTAGCCGACCCGGGTCGGCTTGTTGTCCTTGGGATCGACATGGGCGACGTTGGAGACGTGGATCGATGCCTCCTTCTCGACGATGCCGCCGGGCTGGCCCGGGCGCGGCGCCGTGTGGCGCTTAACCATGTTGACGCCCTGCACGATCAGGCGGGCGTCGTCAGGCATCACGCGCATCACTTGGCCTGTCTTGCCGCGGTCGCGGCCGGCGATAACGACGACGCTGTCGCCCTTCTTGATTTTGAGCTTCGCCATCACAGCACCTCTGGCGCCAGGCTGATGATCTTCATGTAGCCCTTGGAGCGCAGCTCGCGCGTCACGGGCCCGAAGATGCGCGTGCCGATCGGCTCGCCTTCCTTGCTGATCAGCACGGCGGCGTTGCGGTCGAAACGCACGGTGGAGCCGTCCTGGCGGCGGATCTCCTTCGAGGTCCGCACGATGACGGCCTTGTGCACGTCGCCCTTCTTGACGCGGCCGCGCGGGATCGCCTCCTTGACCGAGATGACGATCACGTCACCGATCGAGGCGGTCTTGCGCTTGGAGCCGCCGAGGACCTTGATGCACTGAACGCGGCGCGCGCCGGAATTGTCGGCGACGTCCAGATTGGTACGCATCTGGATCATGGTGGTGTCGTCCTTCTCCTGGGGCTTGCTCAGGCCTTCGCCGCGGCGGTGTCGGAAACCACTTCCCACCGCTTGCGCTTCGAAATCGGCCGGCACTCGCGGATGCGAACCATCTCGCCCGTCTTCACGTTGTTCGATTCGTCATGCGCCAGGTATTTCTTCGAGCGCACGATGAATTTCTTGTAGACCGGGTGCATGAAGCGGCGCTCGACGAGGACCGTGACGGTCTTCTCGTTGACGTCGCTCGTGACCACTCCCTGCAGAACTCGCCTGGGCATCTTTCTTCTCTCAGTCTTACGAGGCGGCGCGCTGGCGTTCGCCGAGCGCCGTCATGATTCGCGCGATGTCGCGGCGCACTGCGCGCACGCGGCTGGTGTTCTCCAACTGGCCGCTCGCGCGCTGGAAGCGCAAGTTGAACTGCTCCTTGCGCAGCTCGGCGAGCTGCGCATTGAGCTCGTCGGTCGTCTTGGCGCGGACGTCTGAAGCTTTCATCGCTGTCACCCTTACTGTCCGAGCCGCGTCACGAGCTTGGTCTTGATCGGCAGCTTCGCCGCCGCCAGCGTGAACGCCTCCTCCGCGACCGCGCGCGACACACCATCGATCTCGAACATGATGCGGCCGGGCTTGACGCGGCAAACCCAGTATTCCGGCGAGCCCTTGCCGGATCCCATGCGCACCTCGGCCGGCTTGATCGACACCGGGACGTCCGGGAAGATCCGGATCCACACGCGGCCCTCGCGCTTGAGATGGCGGGTGATCGTGCGGCGAGCCGCCTCGATCTGCCGCGCGGTGATGCGCTCTGGCTCGAGCGCCTTCAGGCCGTACGCGCCGAAATTCAGCGTCGTGCCGCCCTTGGCTAGGCCGTGGATGCGGCCCTTATGCGCCTTGCGGTATTTGGTGCGCTTCGGAGAAAGCATCGTCCTGTTCCCTCAACTCTCAGCGCTGCGGCGCCTGCTCGGCGGCGCGCTTATCCTGCGCCATCGGGTCGTGGGCCATGATCTCGCCCTTGAACACCCACACCTTCACGCCGCAGGTGCCGTAGGTCGTCTTCGCCGTCGCCGTGCCGAAATCGATGTCGGCGCGCAGCGTATGCAGCGGCACGCGGCCCTCGCGATACCACTCCACGCGGGCGATTTCGGCGCCGCCAAGACGGCCGCCGCAGTTGATGCGGATGCCCTGGGCGCCCAGGCGCATCGCCGACTGCACGGCGCGCTTCATGGCGCGGCGGAACGCCACACGGCGCTCGAGCTGCTGGGCGATGTTCTCGGCGATCAGCTTCGCATCGATCTCCGGCTTGCGGATCTCGACGATGTTCAGGTTCACCTCGCCGTTCGTCATCTTGGCGAGGTCGCCGCGCAGCTTCTCGATGTCGGCGCCCTTCTTGCCGATGACGACGCCGGGGCGCGCGCTGTGTATCGTGATGCGCGCCTTCTTGGCCGGCCGCTCGATGACGATGCGCGACACGCCGGCCTGCTGCAGCCGGTCGCTCAGGAATTTGCGCAACTTGATGTCCTCGTGGAGCAGCTTGGCGTAGTCGCCATCCGCGTACCACCGCGAATCCCATGTACGGTTGATGCCGACGCGCAGCCCGATCGGATTGACTTTCTGACCCATTAAGCGGTCTCCGCTGATTTCTTTTCATCGCGCTCGCGCACGATGACGGTCAAATGGCTGAACGACTTGACGATGCTCGCCGAGCGGCCGCGGCCGCGCGCATGGAAGCGCCGCATCTGCAGCGACTTGCCGACATGCGCCTCGGCGACGAACAGGCGGTCGACGTCGAGCTGGTGATTGTTCTCGGCGTTGGCGATCGCGGCCTGCAGCACCTTCTTCACCGTGCCGGCGATGCGGCGCTTGGAGAAGGTGAGGTCGGCCAGCGCCTTGCTCGCATCCTTGCCGCGGATCAGGCCAGCGACGAGATTGAGCTTGCGCGGGCTGATGCGGATCGCCCGGGCGATCGCCTGCGCTTCGTTGTCCTTGAGGACGCGCTCGCGCGACTGCTTGCTCATGTTACTCCGCCCTCTTCGCGGTCTTGTCGGCAGCGGTGTGGCCGTGGAAGGTCCGCGTCGGCGCGAACTCGCCGAACTTGTGGCCGACCATGTTCTCCGTCACCAGCACCGGCAGGAACTTGTGCCCGTTATAGACGCCGAAGGTGAGGCCGACGAATTGCGGCAGGATCGTCGAGCGGCGCGACCAGATCTTGATGATCTCGTTGCGGCCCGTGCCCCGCGACTTGTCTGCCTTCTTCAGCAGGTATCCGTCGACGAACGGACCCTTCCAAACCGAACGTCCCACGTCGATCTCCCGTTATTTCGCGTTCCGGCGCCGGACGATGTACTGGTCCGTCGCCTTATTGTGGCGTGTCTTGTAGCCCTTAGTCGGCACGCCCCACGGCGTGACCGGATGACGGCCGCCCTTGGTGCGGCCCTCGCCGCCACCATGCGGGTGGTCGATCGGGTTCATCGCGGTGCCGCGCACGTGCGGGCGCCAGCCCTTCCAGCGGTTACGACCGGCCTTGCCGATTGACTGGTTCTGCTGGTCCGGATTGGAGACGGCGCCGATCGTGGCGAAGCACTCGGCGCGCACGCGGCGCACCTCGCCCGAGCTCAGGCGCAGCAGCGCAAAGCCCTGGTCCTTGCCCACGAGCTGCACGAACGTGCCGGCGGAGCGCGCCAGCTGGCCGCCGCGGCCCGGTTTGATCTCAATGTTGTGGATGATCGTGCCGACCGGGATGTTACGCATCGGCAGGGCATTTCCCGGCCGAATGTCGACGCGCTCGCCCGACACGACCTTGTCGCCCACGGCTAGGCGCTGTGGCGCTAGGATGTAGGCCTGCTCGCCATCCGTGTACTTGACCAGCGCGATGAAGGCGGTGCGGTTCGGGTCGTATTCGAGACGCTCGACCGTGCCTTCGACATCGAACTTGCGGCGCTTGAAATCGACCACGCGATAGAGCTGCTTGTGCCCGCCGCCGTGATGGCGCGTCGTGATGTGGCCGTGATTGTTGCGACCACCGCTTTTGCGCAGTCCCTTGGTCAGGCTCTTGACCGGCCGGCCCTTGTAGAGCTCGGCGCGGTCGATCAGCACGACCGACCGCAGCGACGGCGTCACAGGCTTGAATTGCTTGAGTGCCATAACGCGCCTCAGATCCCGGTGGTGACGTCGATCGACTGGCCTTCGGCCAGCGACACGATCGCCTTCTTGTAGTCGGAGCGGCGGCCGACGAAGCCGCGGAAGCGCTTAGTCTTGCCGCGCACGTTGACGGTGTTGACCGCCTTGACTTTGACGTTGAACAGGCCTTCGACGGCGGCGCGGATGACCGGCTTGGTCGCATCCGTGCGCACGCGGAAGGTCACCTGATTGTATTGCGAGCCATGCGTCGCCTTCTCGGTGATGACCGGCGACAGGATCACGCCGTACAGCTGATCCTTGGGCATCGGCTTCTGCTTCGCCTTGCTCATTTCAGGCGCGCCTCCAGATGTTGGACTGCCGCGCGCGTCAGCACGAGCGTGTCGCGGCGCAGGATGTCGTAGACGTTGGCGCCCTGCTGCGGCAGCACGTCCACGCCGGGAATGTTGCGGGCCGCCCTAGCGAACTTCTCGTCCAGCGTCGGGCCATCGATGAGCAGCACCGAGGACCAGCCGAGCTTGGCGAAGCGCTTGGCGACTTCCTTGGTCTTGGCGTCCTTGATTTCGACGCCCTCAAGTACGATCAGCTTGCCGTCCGCCTGCTTGCTCGACAGCGCCGTCTTGAGCGCCAGCTTGCGGACCTTCTTCGGCAGATCGTGCGCATGGCTGCGCGGCGTCGGCCCAAAGATCACAGCACCCTTGCGCCACTGCGGGCTGCGGATGGAGCCCTGACGCGCGCGGCCAGTGCCCTTCTGACGCCACGGCTTGCGGCCGCCGCCGCGGACTTCGCCGATCTCCTTGGTGTCATGCGTCCCCTGTTGGCGCTTGGCGAGCTGCCAGCGCACCATGCGCGCGAGAATGTCCTTGCGCGCGGGCAGGCCGAAGATCTCGTCGGCGAGTTCGATCTCGCCGGCCTTCTTGCTGTCGAGTGTCGTGACGGCGACTTTCATTGTCGTTATTCCTTCTTCGCCTCGGCCGCTTCGGCCGCGCGCACTGCCGCCGGGAACGGAGCTTCCTTCGGCCGCTTGCGCTTTACGGCATCGGTGACCATGACGTAGCCGCCTTCCGCACCCGGAATGGCGCCCTTGACCATGATCAGCCCGCGATCAACATCGGTCGCCACGACCCGCAGATTCTGCGTGGTCACGCGCTCGACGCCGAAATGGCCGGCCATCTTCTTGTTCTTCCAGGTCTTGCCGGGATCCTGGCGGCCGCCGGTCGAACCGTGCGAGCGGTGGCTGATCGACACGCCGTGCGAGGCCTCGAGGCCACCGAAGTTCCAGCGCTTCATAACGCCGGCAAAGCCCTTGCCGATGGTGATGCCGGCGACGTCGACGAACTGGCCCGGCACGTAGTGGCCCGCCGTGATCTCGGCGCCCACTTCGAGCACCGCATCCGGCGCGACGCGGAACTCGGCCAGCTTGCGCTTCGGCTCCACCTTCGCCTTGGCGAAGTGGCCGCGCATCGGCTTGCCGACATTCTTGACCTTCGCCTTGCCGACGCCGAGCTGGACCGCCGTATAGCCGTCCCTCTCCGCGGTGCGGACGGCTACAACTTGGCAGCCATCCAGCTTCAGCACGGTGACGGGCACATGCGATCCATCCTCACCGAAGAGGCGGGTCATGCCCATCTTGCGCGCAATCACTCCCGTACGCATGACGCGACGACTTCCTTAGAGCTTGATTTCCACGTCCACGCCGGCGGCGAGGTCGAGCTTCATTAGCGCGTCCACCGTCTGCGGCGTCGGATCGACGATGTCGAGCAGCCGGCGATGCGTGCGGATCTCGAACTGCTCGCGGCTCTTCTTATCGACATGCGGGCTGCGGTTGACCGTGAAGCGCTCGATGTCGGTCGGCAGCGGG
>DATAAP010000137.1:0-4873 GCA_036260035.1 Alphaproteobacteria bacterium
TACATCCCGGTGATCAAGCTGCCCCCCGCGTCCTCGGTTGTTAATCTGAAGCGCCCAAGCGGCTATAGCAAAGCCGGCGCGGAGCGGCAAGCCGTCCGGCTAGAGCCGCTTCAGCTTTTCCATGGCTGTGACAAGGGCAGCACGGATGCCCGGCTCCATGGCCGAATGGCCGGCATCGGGCACGATAACGTAGTCCGCCTCGGGCCAGGCGCGCGTCAGGTCGTCCGCCGTGACCGTCGGACAGACCATGTCATAGCGCCCCTGCACGATGGTCGCAGGAATGCGGCGGACGCGGTCGACATTATCGAGCAGACTGTTCTCCGGCAGGAAGATGCCGTGGCGGAAATAATGCGCCTCGATGCGGGCGAGCCCGAGCGCCATGCGGTCCTCGCCAAAAGCGGTGATCGTCTCCGGGCTCGGTAGCAGCGTCGAGCAGGCGCCCTCGTACACGCTCCAAGCCCGCGCCGCCGGCATGTGCACGGCCGGATCGGGATCGATCAGGCGGCGGTAGTAGGATTCCAGCAGATCGCTGCGCTCGGATGGCGGCAGGAATCCGGCGAAGGCGCGCCAGGCCTCCGGGAACACGTTGCGGATGCCATAGAGAAACCAGTCGATTTCGCTCTTCCGGCACAGGAAAATGCCGCGCAGGATGAGCGCGCGGACCCGATCGGGGTGGGTCTCCGCGTAGGCGAGCGCCAGCGTCGACCCCCACGAGCCGCCGAAGACGTGCCACTGGTCGATGCCGCGATGCTTGCGCACCGCTTCGATGTCCTCGACCAGCAGCGGCGTGGTGTTATCGATGATCTCGCCATGCGGCAGCGAGCGGCCGGCGCCGCGTTGGTCGAGAATGACGATCCGGTAGAAATTCGGGTCGAAGAACCGCCGGTGCGCAGGGGTTGCTCCCGCCCCGGGGCCGCCATGCAGGAACACCACCGGGACACCGCGCGGATTGCCGCTCTCTTCCCAGTAGATCTGATGCCGGGAGTCCACCCGGAGCATCCCTGCCGCATGCGGCTCGATTGGCGGGTAAAGGTCTGTGCGTCGCGAGGAATCTGCCGGCATGGGCGGCAGCATCGCCGCGAGCAGCCCCGCGCGTCAACCCGCATCGCGGGTTATAACCGTGCCATGCTTGGACGACTGGCCATTGCCGCATTCATTGCGAACGCCTGGGCGGCCGCCCTTGCCGCCGAACCTCCGGCGTCCCTCGCGCTGACCGAGCGCGCCATGGTGGCCGCCATCGCCGACGGCGCGACGTTCTCCCTGACGGACGGCCGCACGGTTCGGTTGGCCGCGCTCGACGTGCCGCGCCGCAGCGACCGCGGCGACCGGCCAGGCGCCATCGCGACGGCAGCACGCGACGCGCTGGAGTCTTTGCTTGCCGGCGGCGAGGTGGGGCTCGCGCCGGCGGCAGCCGCAACCGATCGCTATGACCGCACGCTGGCCCACGTCGTCAACGCGCAGGGTCGCTGGGTCCAGGCGGAGATGCTCGCGCGCGGCCTTGCCCGTGTCGCTGCGTTCGCCGACGACACGGTCGGGCTGCAGCCGCTGCTCGAGATCGAGGACGAGGCACGGCAAGCACGCCGCGGGCTGTGGGCACTGCGGGAATTCCGGGTGATCGATGCCGAGGAAGCGATACGGCATCTCGACAGCTTCCAGCTGATCGAAGGGCGCGTGCTTGCGGTCGAGCGCAAGGCCGGGCGCACGTTCCTCAATTTCGGTGCGGATTGGCGGAGTGATTTCACCGTCTCGATCGAGGCGAAGCTGCGTCGGCAGATGGCGGGGCGTGGGCTTGACCCGGAGAGCTACCAAGGGAAAATGGTGCGCGTCCGCGGCTGGATCAGGTCGCGCAACGGGCCGCTGATCGAACTGGCGCGGCCCGAACAGATCGAGGTCATTGCGCGATGAAGCGCTGGCTCCCTTGTTTCTCGCTGTGGGCAGGACTCGCCGCCCTGACGCTCGCCGCGGCGGCGCTGGGTGGCTGCACGACCAATCCGGCCACCGGCGGTCAGAGCTTCACCGCCTTCATGTCGCAGGAGAAGGAACTCGAGGTCGGGCGCGACGAGCACCCAAAGATCCTAAAGCAGTTCGGCGGCGAACTCGACGACCCGAAGCTGCGCGCCTATGTCGACGGAATCGGCCAGCGCCTGGCGCGCCAGTCGGAGCTGCCGGACCTCAAGTTCACGTTCACCGTCCTCAACAGCGACATCACCAATGCCTTCGCGCTGCCCGGCGGCTATGTATACGTGACCCGCGGCCTGCTTTCGCTCGCGTCGAACGAGGCGGAGCTGGCCGGCGTGATCGGACATGAGATCGGCCACGTCACGGCGCGGCACACGGCGCAGCGGTATAGCCGCGCCGTCGCAACCGGGATCGCCGCGACCGCCGTCGGCGTCCTCGAATCCGTCTTCCTCGGCACCAACGTGATCGGCCAGGTCGGCGCGCAGGCCGGCCAGCTCTACATCGCCAGCTATTCGCGCGACCAGGAGTTCGAAGCGGATACGCTGGGCGTGCGCTATCTGGCGCGGAGCGACTATGCGCCGAATGCCATGTCGACGTTCCTCGCCAAGCTGCAGGCAGAGAGCGCGCTGGCAGCGGAGCTCGCCGGGAAGCCGGGCTCCACCAACGACACCAACATCATGGCGACGCACCCGCGGACTCAAGACCGCGTCCGCGAAGCGATTGCGGCAGCACGCGAGCAAGGCGAGGTAGGACCCGATGCCCGCGTCGGCCGCGAGGAATTCCTGTCGGCCATCGACGGCATGGCCTATGGTGGCGACCGCAAGAGCGGCTTCATCCGCAACCGCACCTTCATCCACCCGTCGCTGCGTTTCCAATTCGAAGTGCCGACCGGCTTCCAGCTGGTCAACAGCGACCGCAACGTCGTCGCGCGCGGCCCGAACCAGGCCACCATCATCTTCGACCGCGAGACCCGGCCGCAGGTGGCCGGCGTGGCGATGGCCAACTATCTAACGGCGGTGTGGGGACGCAATGTCCGGCTGCAGAACGTGGAGCGCCTGACGATCAACGAGCTGGAGGCGGCGACCGGCGTCACACGCCTGCAGGGCAATGGCGCGGTACGAGACATCCGTCTGATCGCGATCCGCTTCGATCCCAGCACGATCTACCGTTTCATGTTCGTGACGCAGCCCGCCGACACCGCCTCGCTCAGCGAGCCGCTGCGGCGGACCACCTATTCGTTCCGCAAGCTGAGCGAAGCGGATGCGGCGCGCGCGACGCCGCTGCGCGTTCGTTTCGTTACGGTCGGCGCGTCGGACACCGTGGCGAGCCTCGCCCGGCGCATGGCGTTCGACACCGCGCAGGAGCAGCGCTTCCGCGTGCTGAATGGCCTTCAGCCGGACGAGGCTTTGCGGCCTGGCGATCGCGTCAAGATCATCACCGACTAGCCGAAGCGGCCCTCGCGCCAGGACCGCAGCTGATGGACCATGCGCCGCACATGGCCGCCCGGCCAATACAGCTTGTCGCATTGGCGGCAGTAGTTGATCTCGGAGACGCTGGCGCGGACCGCGTCGGGCAGCCGGGCCCGCGCCAGCTCCGGCGCGGCCTGCAGAACGGTGTTGCAGACGAGGCAGCGCGAGAACGGCCGCGCCAGCCAGTCGATGCCGAAGCGCTCCTGCATCTCGCGCGCCCAAGCATGGATGTTTTCGCCGCGCAGCAGGACGGCGCAGCCTTCCGCATCGCGGATCTCGCAGAGCTTGTGATCGCGCGTCAGCAGGACGCGGCCGTCGATCGTGGCGCGCGCAACGAGGCTGCGGTCGTTGGCGCGATGACGGGCGATCAGCGTGTCATGGCCAGCGGCGCGCAACCAATGACCGAGCTGCACCAGCATCTCGTCGCACAGAAACCGCGGAGCGGCGGTTGTGGGATCCGGCGGCCGCGTCGCCGCTTCGCGCAGATCGTCCATGTCCTGGCTCTCCGGTCATCAACGGCCGGAGCGGCCGGACGGTCCCGAGGCGGTCAGGCCTCGATCCACTCGGTCACCTCGCCGGTGCGGTCGAGGCACGCGGCGATCAACTTCCCCCCGAAACCGCAGCCGTCGTCGATGGTCAGGCTGAACGGCCCGCGGACCATGCCGCCATGGGCATGGTCATAGCCGCGCACGACCAGCCGGTAGCCCTGATAGGGCGCCTGCCACTGGCCGAAACCGTTGGTGCCCCACCACAGCACGTCGCCCTGCGCCTCGACCGGCCTGGTGGCATCGACCCCGGCATGAACGAAGAGAAGCGCGCCGTCATCGGTATATGCTGCACGCCGCAGGCTGCTGAGCAGCGCACGGTGCCCCGGCATCGCGGCAACGCCAGCGCGGAGCTGGTTAGTCCAGCGGGTGATGGCGATGGCACCATCGCGCGCCGCCGACATCCCCTGCCGCGCATCGCCGCCATAGGCCGCCAGAGTCGCGGCGACGCCATGCGATAGCATCCATTCCAGGACCTCGCGCGGGTTGATCGCGAACTGCAGCTGCTGCAGCTTCTGCCACATCTCTTCCTGGCTGCCGCGCAGATAGGCCACGTCGTAGGCGAACATGCCGGGCCGGGCGATGATCGCGCTGCGAAAGCGCAGGAGCTCGTCCATCGTCTCGATGATGCCGGCGCCCCGGCCGAGATAGTTGCCGAGATAGACCAGCCGGTCGCCGGGCCCGAAGCGCGGCTCCAGCGCTTCATGAATCGCGGCAAGGCGCTGCGCCTCGCCGTGGATCGCGGCGACGGCCCAGACGCGGGTTGCGCGGCGCAATGCGGCGAATTTTTCGCTGCTTTTCATGGCCGGGACCATAAGACGGCCCGCGCGAGTCGCACCAGCGGACATGGGGGGTGCGCAAAGACAAACCGCGCGGCAGCTGCAAGGCTGCCGCGCGGGT
>DATAAP010000138.1:0-10763 GCA_036260035.1 Alphaproteobacteria bacterium
GGCGAGCCGCAGGCCGCCATGGCCCGATTCATGGAGCGGCGCCGTGGCAATGCCTCGCAAACCCCCGCGGTCAATGCTCCCAGGCAAAGGAACGATTTCATGACCAAGTTCATCAACGTCGCTCAGGACGACGACGTCGCCATCATCACGCTCAACCGCCCGGAGGTGATGAATGCATGGCACTCGCCGATGCGCGTCGAGATCACAGGCGCGATGGAAAAGCTGAACGCCGACCCTTCTGTGCGGGCCATTATCATGACCGGCGCCGGCGATCGCGCGTTCTGCGCGGGCCAGGACCTGAACGAGACGAAGACGTTTGACGCCGCTCGCGCGGCGGACTGGATCGAGGAGTGGCGCCGGATGTACGGTGCCATCCGCGCGCTCGACAAACCGCTCGTGGCAGCGCTGAACGGCGTTGCGGCGGGATCGGCCTTTCAGGTGGCACTCCTCGCCGATGTCCGCATCGGGCATTCCGGCGTGCGCATGGGCCAGCCGGAGATCAATTCAGCGATTGCCAGCACGCTCGGCCCTTGGCTGATGCGCGAGATGCTCGGGCTGTCGCGGACCATCGAGCTAACCCTGAGCGGCCGCATGATGGACGCGGCCGAGTGTCATCATATCGGCCTCATCCATAGACTCGTGCCGAAGCGCGACGTGATGAAGGCGGCGAAAGAGACCGCCCGGATGCTGGCCGCGAAACCGCCGGTCGCGATGCGTCTCGACAAGCGGCGATTCCGCGAGGTCACGGAAGCGGGCTTCAACGAGGCCCTGGATGCAGGAATCCGCATTCAAAAGGAATCATACGGCAGCGGCGAGCCGCAGCGCTTCATGGAGATGTTCCTCGCCGAGCGCGCGAAGAGAAAGAAGAAGGCGAACGCGCGCGCGACCAAAACGAAGAAGAAGATGTAAGGGGTGCCTGCCTCCGCATGCTGACCGGCTCCCAAGCGCTTGCCGTTCTCGCCACCGCGGGCATTTCAGTCCGGGATCGGCCGGACGCGCCTGGACAGCGCCTGCGCATCGGCGTGGCGCTGGACCGTGATCGTCGCTGTTTTCGGCTGCTGGGTGCGCGTGACGGAGAGAGCGGTGGGTCGGCAAGCGGACCTGTCGCCGTGGCGGTCGATCCCGGTGTAGGGCCAAGAGCCTTCGTGGTTGGCCGCGTCGCCCGCAGCCTGGGCCTCCGGGGCGCCGCCGCATCGCAGCTCGGCGAGATCCTGCGGCGGCTGTACGACTTCGTGCAGGCTCGCGACGCATTGGCCGTCGAGGCCGCCTGCCTCGTTACCGATGAGATCGCCGTCGTGGACGCCAGCATCGCGTTCGATCCCAGCGGCGCATCCCGCAACCGGGACCTCGCCGCTGCCGGCGTGTTCAATACGCCAGGCACGCCGCCCGAACGTGCTCTCGCCCAAGCCGGCGCGGTCGGGATCGAGATCGACCCCGCAGGTCGGGTCGCCGGCGTGATCAGCGGCGCGGGCCTAATGATGGCCACGCTCGACCTGCTCGTTGCGGCCGGAGTTCGTCCCCGAATCATGGTGGATCTGGGCGGCACCGTGCTGCGCGGCGCTGAAGGGCTTGCCCCGGTGTTCGCGGCGATCGCCGAGGCCGGCTGCCCCGTCCTCATGGTCAACGCATTCCTGCAGACCGCGCGCTGCGATGCGCTTGCGGCGAGCATCGTCGAAGTGACGCGCGGCGCGCCTTCCGGCACCCGCCTCATAGTGCGGCTGAAAGGCCGCGAGGCCAACCGAGCGCGAGAGATCCTCGCAAGCGCCGGCATCCCGCTCGTGCCCGAACTCGATGCGGCGATCGCGGCGACCGCGAATGCTGCTTGCATGGTAGCTGCATGACCATCCTGATCGACCGCACCACCAAGGTCATCGTGCAGGGCGTCACGGGCGCCATCGGACGAAGCATCGCCGGCCGCATGATGGAGACAGGAACGGCCATCGTCGGAGGAGTCACGCCGGGAAAGGGCGGCGAAACGCTGGGTTCGCTGCCGATCTTCGATAGCTGCCATGAGGCAGTGGACCAAACCGGCGCCAATGCGAGCTTCATGGCCGTGCCGCCCGGCGCCGTGCTCGACGCCTGCTTCGAGGCGATCGACGCCGGGATCCGGACGGTCGTGATCTACTGCGAGGGCGTTCCGGTTGTGGATGCTGTTCGAATCGCACGCTTTGCGCGCGATCGCGGCGCAATCGTCATCGGACCGAATGCGGCGGGGTGCATCAGCCCCGGCTATGCCAATCTTTCGGACCTTGATGACGCCAATATCAATCCGGGGCGGGTCGGAATCGTGTCTAAGAGCGGCACGCTGACTTATGAGGTCGCCGACGGGCTGCGCCGGCACAGGCTCGGCGTCAGCACGATCGTTTGCCTCGGCGGCGACCCGGTGATTGCGACGGACCATGCGGACGTCCTTCGGCTGTTTGAGGCCGACCCGGACACTGATATCGTCGTGTTGCTTGGCGAGATCGGGGGACGGTCCGAGCTGGCCGCCGCGGATATGCTGCGAACGATGACCAAACCGTCGGTTGCCTTTATTGCCGGACGCCATGCGCCCGCCGGCAGACGCATGGGGCATGCGGGCGCCATAGCCGCATCGCCGAGCGAAGATTGGTTGCACAAGACCCAGTGTCTTGCAGCCGCAGGCGCGATCGTCGTCGAGCGGCTCACGGATATAGCGGCTGCCGTCGCCGACACGCACGGCCGCGCTCGACTAGAACACGCATGAAATAACCAGCAGAACAGGAGGCGCAGATGTCAATTCGCAGAGATCCCGATTCAACGTCCCACTTGCCGCTCGCCGTTAGCTTCGAGCGGCGCTCCTTCCTTCTCGGCGCTGGTGCCCTGACGGCCACCGCCGCCTTCGGCATGAACGCCCACGCGCAATCGGGCGAACGGATCGTCGTGGCCGATCCGGGCGGGCCGTTCGGCGCGGCGTTCGGAAAGGCCTTTCACGAGCCGTTCAAGCAGGAGACCGGCATTACGTCGGTGCAGATCGCGCGCGAGCACGAACCGACCGCGCAGGTCGCAGCCATGGCCAAGACGAAGAACTACACCTGGGACGTGGTCACGCTGACATTGTCGGCGCGCGACATCCTGAACAAGCAGGGCCTTCTGGAGCCGCTCGACTGGAACATGCCTGACATGAACGAGATCATGAAGGAGGCGCGCGACCCGAACTGGATGGGCACCGACGTCTACTGCACGATTATCGCCTACCGAACGGACAAGTTCGGCAACACCGGCCCCCAGAGCTGGCGGGACTTTTTCGACGTGGAGAAATTTCCAGGCCGCCGCGGCATGCGCCGCAGCCCGATCGATACGCTCGAGGAGGCGCTGCTCGCGGACGGCGTCGCACCCGACAAGCTCTACCCGCTCGATGTCGACCGCGCGTTCAAGAAGCTCGACCAGATCAAGAAGCATATCTCGGTCTGGTGGACGGGCGGCGCGCAGACGACGCAGTTGCTGCAGAGCGGCGAGGTCGACATGATCCCGACCTGGAATGCCCGCGCCCAGACCGTCACCGACGCGGGCGGCCCCGTCAGGATCGAGTGGAACCAGGGTCTCTATTCGATCGAAGGCTGGGGCATTCCGAAAGGGAATCCCAAGACCAACATCGCCCGCCGTTTCGTCGCATTCACGGCCAACGCGAAACGCCAGGCGGACTTCACACCGAACCTCGCCTACGGGCCGACTAACCCGAACGCCTACAAGTTCATCGACAAGCAAACCGCGGCGAAACTGCCGACCGCACCCGACATCTTCCCGAAGATAATCCTAGCGCAGGAAGACTGGTGGTCGGCCAACCGGCAGAAGGCCGAGGAGCGGTTCACCGCGTGGATGCTCACCTAGTCGACTCGGTTCAGCGTGCCGTCGCCCTTCAAGGGAGGCGGCACGTGTCATGGCCCAACTTAATCTGCTGATCGATTCCGCGCGATGAGTGCAAATAAGCCGAAGCTCAGAACTGTCGCGCTGTCGAAAGCCTACGGCCCTGTGACCGCCCTCGCGGACGCGAACCTCGAAGTCCGCGAGGGCGAGTTCGTTACCCTGCTCGGCCCGTCCGGCTCCGGCAAGACTACGCTGCTGATGATGGTGGCCGGCCTGACCTTGCCAAGCTCGGGCGAGGTATGGATCGACGACAAGCTCTCGACATACCTGCCGCCTCACCTCCGTGACATCGGGATGGTGTTCCAGAACTACGCGCTGTTTCCTCACCTGACCGTCTACGAGAACATTGCGTTTCCATTGCGCATGCGGCGCGCGCCCGAGGCGGAGGTCAGTAAGCGCGTATCGCAGATCCTGGACCTTGTCCGCCTGTCGGATACCGCCTCGCGGCTGCCGCGACAGCTATCCGGAGGGCAGCAGCAGCGCATCGCGCTGGCGCGCTGCCTCGTCTACAGCCCTTCGATCGTCCTCATGGACGAACCGCTCGGCGCGCTCGACAAGAAGCTGCGCGACCAAATGCAGCTCGAGATTAAGTCCATCCAGCGCCGCCTCGGCATCACCGTCCTGTACGTGACGCATGATCAGGAAGAGGCAATGACGATGTCCGACCGCATCTGCCTCATGAACAAGGCACGTATCGAACAGATCGACGCACCCGAGGCGCTGTATTTCCGGCCCCGTTCGATATTCGCCGCCGACTTCCTCGGCGACTCGAATATCGTAGCGGCCACCCTGCGAGCAGGCACCCTCGCTGGTCCGGGCGGGCTGGCCGTGCGCGGCCTCAAGGCCGATGGACCCGTCAAGGACGGTGCTGTGACCGCAGTCGTCCGACCGGAAAGCATTCGCGTCCTAGATGCCGGAGAGCATGACGACGGAGAGGCCGCCGGGCGCGTCGAGAGCGCCGTGTTCGTCGGCGGCTTCGCACGCATCTTCGTCCGCCTACCAGACGGAACCCTGATCCAGGCCAAGCGCCAATTGCGGACCGCCTCGCAGTTGCCGCAGCCCGAGACCGAAGTGCGGCTCGGCTGGCCCGCCTCGGCGAGCATTCTGCTGCCGCCGGAAGACGCGCCGACATGATCGGCGCGCGCGCGCTGGCCGCCCATCGGCCCCCTCTTCCCGCACGCCGCTATCTCGGCGTGCTGCCGCTGCTCGCCTTCCTGGCACTCCTGTTCATCTATCCCATCGCCGACCTTCTATGGCTGAGCGTCTTGGACCAGCAGGACGAGTTCACGGGCGAGCACTACCGCGCCATCACCGCGAACCCCGTGTGGTTCAACGTGATGCTGATCACGTTCGAGATCTCGGCGTGGACGACCGTCTTTTCCGTCGTCGCCGGTTATCCGATCGCATACCTGCTGGCGACATCGAGCGAGAACACCCGCAACCGGCTGATGCTGTGGGTCCTGCTGCCATTCTGGACCAGCTTCCTGGTCCGCACCTTCGCCTGGATCGTCCTGCTGAGCCAGCGCGGCCCGCTTAACCGCCTGATTGCGGCACTCGGGCTATCCGATGCGCCGCTCGAGCTGATCTATAATTTCACTGGCACGATGATCGGCATGGTGCACGCGCTCATGCCGCTGGCCGTGCTGACTATGCTCTCGGTCATGACCAACATAGACAGTCGGCTGAGCAGCGCCGCCGCGACGCTTGGCGCGCGCGGCGGTGAGGCGTTCTGGCGGATCTACTTTCCGCTTTCGCTGCCGGGCGTCGCGGCGGCGGCGCTGATGGTCTTCATCACGGCGCTCGGGTTCTTCATAACCCCTGCGCTGCTCGGCGGCCGGCGCCAGACGATGATTTCGCAGGTGATCATCATCCAAGTCCAGGATCTCCTGAACTGGAGCTTCGCGGGAGCGCTGTCGGTCGTGCTGCTCGGCGCGGCCCTGCTGATCTTCATCCTCTACGACCGGCTGCTCGGCCTCTCGACGCTGTCGGGCGGCGAGCGCTCGGGAGCGGCGGCGCCAAGCGGATGGATCGGGCAAACCGGTGCTGTGATCGGCGGCCGGATTGTGGCGCTTCTCGGCCGCGCCTGCGACGTCGTGCAGATCGCGTGGGAGCGCGTGAATCCGCCGCGCGGGGACCGGCCGCGGCGCGCGATCGGCCGCGCGGTGCTGTGGACCGTCGCCATGCTGCTCGTGGCCTTCCTGGTGCTGCCGGCTCTGATCGTCGTGCCCGTCTCGTTCACCGCGGGAAAATTCGTGACGTTTCCGCCCGAAGGATTCTCCCTTCACTGGTACCGCGAGTATCTCGGCTCGGCGACCTGGACCGAGGCGACCTTGCGATCGTTCGGCGTCGCCGCGCTGACTGGCGCGCTATCGATGCTGCTCGGCGTTCCCGCAGCATTCATGTTGACCCGGGCCCAGGTGCCCGGCAAGGCCGGGCTGCTTGCCCTGATCCTGTCGCCGCTGATCATTCCGAGGATCGTCGTCGCGGTGGCGCTCTACATCGTCTATGCGCGTGTCGGCCTAGTCGGAACCTCGGCCGGACTCGTGCTGGGGCACACTGTCCTTGCCGTGCCGTACGTCGTGATCACGATGATGGCCGTGCTCAAGACCTATGACGACCGGCTCGATCAAGCCGCAGCGAGCCTGGGTGCGCCGCCCTGGCGCACGCTCACGCACATCACCTTCCCCCTGATCCGCAGCGGCATGATCGCGTCGTTTCTATTCGCGTTCATCACCTCGTTCGACGAGCTCACGATTGCGCTGTTCGTCAGCGGCGGCCTCGTCAGTACGCTGCCCCGCCAGATGTGGAACGACATGCTGCTGCAGGTGAACCCCACCCTGGCGGCCGTGTCGACGACGATGCTGGTGATTATCACTGGGATCATTCTCGCCGCCGAGTATCTGCGCCGGCGTGCAGGCCGGGGTTGAGGCCGAATGGACGAGCTCACGCTGCGCGATCCGCTGAAAGGTGAAGGCCCGGGGCAAGGGTTGCCCCATCCGGAATCGTATTGGGCCGCGATCAGCGGTCCGGCGCCCGACGACGATGGCCCGCTGCTAGGCGACCACGACACCGACGTCGCCGTCATCGGCGGCGGCTACACCGGCCTCTCCGCCGCGTATTTCCTGGGCAAGCACCACGGGATGAAAGCCGTCGTGCTCGAGGCGAACCGGCCCGGCTGGGGCTGCAGCGGGCGCAATGGCGGTTTTGCGCGGCCGGTGATCGGGCGGCTCGGACCGGGCGCGATGATCAAAGCCTGGGGATTGGACACCGCGCGGCGCATGTTCGCGGAAGGGCACGCGGCGCTCGATACCGTCCGTGGGTTTATCGCGGCCGGGGTGGATTGCGACCCGAGCGCTTCGGGCCATCTGAAGATCGCGCATCGTCCTGCCTGCGCGGCGACGCTCGCGGCCGACGCGGAGGTGCTGCGCACGCGGTTCGACTATCCTTCCCAACTGCTGAGTGCGGACGAGCTGCGCGCGAACCACCTCGGCGGGCCACAATCGCATGGTGCCCTCGTTCTCAAGGACGCGATCGGCCTCAATCCGCTGAAATTGTCCTTCGGCGTGCTGCGCCTCGCGCGCGCGCAAGGCGCCATGGTGATGTCGGGTTCGCCCGTGAACGGGTGGACGAAGGAGGGGAAGCATCATCTGCTTGCGACTCCGAAAGGCCGCGTGCGCGCGCGTCAGGTCCTGATCGCGACCAACGGCTACACGCCGGAAGGCCTCCATGCCAGCGTGCGCGGAACTCTTCTCCCAGTGCTGTCCCACATCATCGTCACACGGCCGATGACACCGTCCGAAAAAGCCGAGGCGGCATTTCATACGAGCCACGTGATCACCGATACGCGCAACCTGCTCTATTACTTCCGGCGCATGCCCGACGAGCGGATTCTGTTCGGCGGCCGGGGGCAGATCACCGACTCCCCGGAGAGCCGCGCGGCACAGCGCGGGTTTCTGCTCGCCGAGCTCAAGCGCAAGTGTCCGGCGCTCTCTTCCATCACCGTCGACTACGATTGGTGCGGCTGGGTCTGCATCACTCGGGACCAGATGCCGCACATCCATCATGCCGAGGATGATGTAACCGTGTCCTACGCCCTTGGCTATCAAGGCAGCGGCGTAGCCGCAGGCCTTCATGCCGGACGGTTGGCCGCAGACCGCCTGGCCGGCAAGCCGCTGCCCGCTCTTGGTCCTGCGCTCTCGCCTTTGCCGCGCTTTCCCTTCGCCGCGTTTCGGCGCGCAGGGCAGCGCGCGGCCTTCGTCTGGTACAAGTTCAAGGACGAGCGGACTTAGTCCGCGTAATCCGGTTCCTCGGAATCGAGAATATGCCTGAGTTCATCGAAATGCAGCGCTGCATTGACCGGATTGAGCCGCTCGAACTGACGCGCAGTCTCCTTCGCTATCGCGTCGGATACCAGTGCCAAGGGCTGCCCGGTCGACATCGCAACTACCTGGGCTTGCGCCGCCCGTTCCAGGTAGTAAAGGTCGTCCAGCGCATCCGCGACCGTCGGCCCGGTCACGATCACCCCGTGATTCTTCAGGAACAGCACCGACTTGCCGGACAGGGCGTTGGCGATCCGGTCCCCCTCCGTGTCATCGAGCACGAGGCCGCCATAGTCGTCGTAATACGCGACGCGGTCATAGAAGCGGAGGGAGTTCTGATGGCAGGGCAGCAGCCGGCCGTCGCGAAGCATCGCGAGCGCCGTCGCGTGGACCGGATGCGCATGAAGAACGCAGCGCGCGCGCGGATTGGCGAGGTGAATGCGGGCATGGATGTAGAAGGCGGTGTGCTTCTTCTCCGTGTTGCCGACACTCCGCCCTTCGACATCGACCAGCAGAAGGTCGGAGGCCCGCAGCCGGCTGAAATGGAGGCCATGCGGATTGAGGAGGAACGTCCTGTTATCGTCGACCGCCAGGCTGAAGTGATTGCATACGCCTTCATGCATGCCGAAGCGGACCGCCGCGCGGAACGCCGCCGCAAGATCGCGCCGCAGCTCGCGCAAGCTGGCCGGCGGACGTTGCAAGGCCGAAATGTCTCCGGACATATGCCTCTCCGCGAAAATTTCCGTCACCCTAGCACAAGCGCTGCATGCACACACAGTAGAGGGGCAGGCTGATGTCGATCGCATCTTCCAGCTCGTCCGTCCTGTCGCCTCTGACGATCGCTAGTCTTCTCGATGCGTGCGTCCGCGAGAATGGCGAACGGGTCTACTGCCGCTTCGGCGACGAGCAGCTGACTGTTGCGGCGCTGGCGGACCGGGTGAATCGTTTCGCAAACGGTCTACTGGCACTGGGGCTCAGGCGCGGCGACCGGGTCGCGGTCATGCTGCCCAATCATCCCGATTATGTGACGGCGTTCCTGGCGATGGCGCGAATCGGGATCTGCCAGGTGCCCGTCAACATCAACCTGCGCGGCGCGTCAATGCAGTATCTGGTCGACCATTCCGCGCTCCGCGGCTTCATTCTCGACGCCCGCTTCCGCGATCAGGTACTGCCGGTCCTGCGGCCGGACAGCGTAGAGTTCCTGATCTCGCGCGGCGGCACCATCGAGACCGCGTCTGGCCGCTCCGTCCGCTTCGACGAGGTGGCGGCGCGGGGCGATGCAGGTCTGCCGCCTGTCACCACGACGCAGAGCGACACGCTCCTGATCAGCTACACGTCGGGCACGACGGGTGTGCCCAAGGGCGTCCTGGTTTCGGACAAGATGCTCCAAGCTTCCGGCTGGGCTGCGTCGCAGCTTGCCGACGTCAGCGACGGCGACGTCCTGTATTTGTGGGAGCCCATCTATCATATCGGCGGCTGCGAGGTGCTGATTTTGGGCCTGCTGAAGCAGGTCACGCTGGCGCTCGTCGAGCGCTTCAGCGTTTCGAGATTCTGGGACGAGGCCCGCGATTACGGCGCGACTCACATCCATTTCTTCGGGGGCGTGCTGCCGCTCCTGCTCAAGGAGCCGCCCTCCAGCCGGGACCGCAATCATCGCGTCCGGATCGCCTGGGGCGGCGGCTGCCCAGTCTCGATCTGGCAAGCGTTCCAGGAGCGGTTCGGCGTCCGGATCCGCGAATGTTACGGCATGACCGAAGCCTCCAGCTTCACCACATTGAACACGGACGAGAAGCTCGGCTCGGTGGGCAAGCCGCTGCCGTATTTCGAAGTCCGGATCGCGGATGAGAACGGCCGTTTCCTGCCGCCGGGCCAGAGGGGTGAGATCCTTGTGCGAGAAACGGAGCCGGGCGTGATCATGAAGGAGTATTTCCGAAACCCGGAAGCAACGGCTTCGGCCCTTGCCGGCGGATGGCTGCATACCGGAGACCTCGGATCGTATGATGACGAGGGATTCTTCTATTATGCAGGGCGAAAAAAGGACAGCTTGCGCCGCCGCGGTGAAAACGTGTCGGCATGGGAGGTCGAGCGCGTCATCAACGAGCACCCCGCCGTCGCCGAAAGCGCGGTGGTCGGGGTTGATAATGAGCTGTCCGACCAGGACATCAAAGCTTTCGTCCGGCTGAAGCCGGGCGAGACTCTCGCTCCGCTCGATCTGATCAAATGGTGCGAACCACGGATGCCGCACTTCCAGCTGCCGCGCTTTATCGAACTGATCGACGCGTTTCCGAAGACCCCGACTGAACGCATCCGAAAAGAGCTCCTGCCGCGCAGTGTTGAACAGTCTTGGGACCTAGAGGCGTCGGGTTATAGGCCCAGCAGGTCCCGCCCGGCTTCATGAGAGTGTGCGTAGGTTTTTGCCCCGCAGCCATGCGGCTTTAGGACAAGACTTCCGGTCAGCGGAATGCCTGCCTCTTGCACCGAACGGGCCTGCCCGCGTCGACTGATTTCCGCTATTCGGTAAAAGCCGACCTAATCGCAGACAGACCTGTAGCGCTGCTT
>DATAAP010000139.1:0-9068 GCA_036260035.1 Alphaproteobacteria bacterium
CCTGCCGCCGCAGCATGGCCGCGGCGGTGCTTTTACCCATCCCGATCGAGCCCGTCAGACCGACGATGCGCATGCCCATCAGCCAAGCCCGGCAGCGACGTGGGCGCGCAGCTCCGGCGTGACCTCCGGATCGACGCCGAACCACGCGCGGAAGCCGGGTCGCGCCTGGTGCAGCAGCATGCCGAGGCCATCGACGACCGGGTTGCCGCGCTGGCGCGCCGCAGCTAGCAACGGCGTTTCCAGCGGCACATAGACGATGTCGTTGACGACGGCGCCCGTCGGCAGCGAGGCGAGGTCAATGTCGAGCGCCGGCTGGCCTGCCATTCCCTGCGTTGTGGTGTTGACCAGCAGGCCAGCGCCATCCAAAGCCGATTTCCAATCCCCCCAATCGTATGCCTTTACGCCGAATTCCTCGGCGAGGCGCACCGCGCGTTCCTTCGTGCGGTTGGCTACGCGAACTGTGCGGACACCTTCTTCCAGCAATGCGACGATGACCGCGCGCGCCGCACCGCCGGCGCCGATGATCACGGCGGGCGCCTTTGCAGCGGCCCAGCCGGGTGCGCTGGCGCGGATGCTCTCGATGAAGCCGAAGGCGTCGGTGTTGCTGCCGTGAAGGCTTCCATCCGGGCGCACGACGACCGTGTTCACCGCGCCGATCCGGCGCGCCAGCGGATCGACCTCGTCGACCGCCGTCAGCGCCAGCTCTTTGTGCGGAACCGTGACGTTGACTCCGGCAAGCCCAAGCGCAGGCAGTGCCCGCAGCGCAGCCGCCAGATTGTTCGGCGCGACCGCGAGAGGCACATACGCGCCGTCGATCTGGTATTTCTGCAGCCAGAAGCCATGCAGCCGCGGCGAGCGCGAATGCTTGACCGGCCAGCCCACCACCCCCGCGACGCGCGCGGCCCCCGTCAGGCGCATCTCCTACTCCGCAATCACATTGTTGCTGCGCAGGAAGGCGAGGATTGGCAGCAGCGGCAGACCGAGCACCGTGAAATAGTCGCCTTCGATACGCGAGAAAAGCTGCGCGCCCAATCCTTCGAGCTGATACGCGCCGACCGACTTAAGTACGGCAGTGCCGGCGGCATCGAGATAGGCTTCGATGAACGCAGGCGATAGTGGACGCATGGTGAGCGACGCGGTCGCCGTGTGATGCCATATGCGCGCGCCGCTGCGCACGCATACCGCCGACGAGATGAGCCGATGCGTTCGACCGCCAAGCGCGGTCAGGTGTGCTGCGGCATGATCGCGGTCCACCGGCTTGTCGAACCAGATACCGTTGCATTCAAGCATCTGGTCCGCGCCGAACACGAAGGCGTTCCCATGCCTGGGAGCGACGCGCATCGCTTTCAGCTCGGCCAGCATCTCGGCGACCGCGGCTGGCGGCGCACCCTCCTTCTTCATGGCCTGCTTGATCTCGTCCTCGTCGACAGCGCCCGGGTCGACCACGCAAGGGATCCCGGCATTCGTCAGCAAGGTACGACGGATCGCGCTCGCCGAGGCGAGCACGATTTTCGGCGCTCCTTCCTTCAGCAGCGCATTCACGGTGATTTCTTCGCCTGCTTCTCGCGGCGCTCGTCGACCATCTGCATGATCGCCGCCGCGGTCTCCTCTATCGACCGCCGCGAGACATCGAGGACCGGCCAGCCGCGCTCGGAGAACAGGCGCCGCGCCGCCGCGACCTCCGCCTTCACTGCCTCGGGGTCGATATATTCCGTGTGGCGCGTCTCGTTCAGCATCCGCAGGCGGTTGCGGCGGATCTGAACCAGGACGTTGGGATCGTTGGTGAGTCCAATGATGAGCGGTCCCTCGAGATCCTCCAGCTGCTGCGGCAGCGGCAGCCCGGGCACCAACGGCACGTTTGCAGCCTTGATGCCGCGGTTGCCGAGATAGATGCAGGTCGGTGATTTGGACGTCCGTGAGACGCCGACCAGCACGACATCCGCCTTGCTAAGGTCGACGAGCGCCTGGCCATCGTCGTGCTGCATCACGAAATCCATCGCCTCGATGCGGGCAAAGTACTCGGCGTCCAGCGCGTGCTGACGGCCTGGCAGGTTGCGTGCCTTCGATTGCAGATAGTTGGCGAGCACGTCGAGGACCGGGTCGAGGACGGAGATATAGGGCGTCGACAGCTCGCGGCATGCCGCTTCCAGGCGCTTGCGCAGGTCCTTGTCGAGGATCGTGAAGAGGACGACGCCCGGGTTGGCCTTGATGCCGGCGATGACCTTCTCAAGCTGCCGTTCGGTTCGAATCATCAGCCAGTTGTGCTCGATCGGCTCGACATCCTCGAACTGCACAAAGCAGGCGCGCGCGACGGCGTTGTTCGTTTCGCCGGTGGCATCGGAGACCAGGTGGAGGTGGAAATTCTTCATACGGCGCCTGGGGAACGTTTGGACGTGTCGGGGATAAATACCCTGTTATCCACCGGCACGCGAATTCCACGCCCGGATCGCACGATCGGCACAACGATTTGCCCGGCTGAGGACAGCGTAGACGGCCAGCCGGGAATCATGGAGACAAATCAGCTCCGTGGCATTCATCCCCATTTTTCACCGCGGGATTTTTCCCCGCATCCGACCCGCAGAAACCGGCGCTCAGCGCGATTATTCCAGAATCGAGTCACGATCTTGTACACCACAGATCGATCTGAGCCGCAGACGTGGAGAACCAGTGCGCGACATTGGATTCCCGTCATCCACACCCATCCACTACCTTCACTTCCTTACAGATTCATAAGAAGAGTAGTATGAGAGCAGATCAACCGACCAGTCCCTGCGCCCTGTCGTCCAGAAGGCAACACCTCGCGTGTCCTCGAGCACAACGCTGACTCAAGCCAAGTCGCTGATCCGGGCCTTGCACGGCGAAATCCATGCACGCCCTTCCTTCTGGTTCATGCGCCAAGCAGGCCGCTATTTGCCCGAATACCGGGCCATACGGGCGAAAGCGCGCGATTTCGTCGCCTTGTGCATGACGCCGGATTTGGCGGCGGAGGTGACGCTGCAGCCGATCCAGCGCTTCGGGATGGATGCCGCCATTCTGTTCGCCGATATCCTTCTCGTGCCGCATGCGCTCGGCCAGCCCTTGGCGTTTCGCGAAGGAGAAGGACCCGTGCTGGAGCCGGTCCGCTCGGCGGAGGATGTTGCGCGGCTAGCCGGAAATCTCGACCAGGTCGTGGTCCGTCTCGCGCCGGTGCTGGAGACGGTGAAACTAGTCTCGGCCAAGCTCCCGCTGGATACCGCGCTAATCGGCTTCGCCGGGGCGCCATGGACCGTGGCGACCTATATGGTCGAAGGCGGTTCCGGCCACGACTTCACCATCGTCAAGCGCTGGGCCTACGGCGATCCGGAATCGTTCCAACGTCTGATTGACCTGCTCGTGGATGCTACGGTGCGCTATCTAACGGCCCAGATCGAAGCCGGCGCGGAGGCAGTCCAGCTGTTCGACACCTGGGCCGGCACGCTCTCGGAAGCGGCGTTCCAGCGCTGGTGCGTGGCGCCAGTGCGCGAGATCGCGGCACAGCTCCGGCTACGGCATCCTGCCATCCCTATCATCGCCTTTCCGAAGGGGGCCGGGGTCCAGTACCAGGATTTCGCAGCGCTGACCGGTGTCACGGCTGTGAGCCTTGATTCCGGCGTTCCGGTGGCATGGGCCGCTTCGGTCCTGCAGCGGCATGTCACGGTGCAAGGCAATCTGGATCCGCTGCTTCTTGCGATCGGTGGGCGTGCCATGGCGGAAGGAGCCGCCCATATCCTGGGTGCGCTCGGCAAAGGCCCGTTCGTGTTCAATCTGGGTCACGGCATCCTGCCGGAGACCTCGCCGGACAATGTGGGTCGCCTGTGCGACTTCATCCGCCGCTGGCGCAACTGAGGCCAGGCGCCTTGTGACACGACGCGCGGTCGTTCTTTTCAATCTCGGCGGACCGGACCGGCTGGAAGCGGTGCGGCCGTTTCTGTTCAACCTGTTCAACGACCCGGCGATCATCGGCCTGCCGCAACCACTGCGCTACTTGCTGGCGCAGCTCCTCTCCGCGCGGCGCACGCCGACGGCGATGGATATCTACGAGAAGATCGGCGGCGGCTCGCCTCTGCTCGCGAATACGCGCGCTCAGGCGGAAGCGCTGCAGGCGCTGCTGGGCGGCGACACGCGCGTGTTCATCGCGATGCGCTACTGGCATCCAATGGCGCAAGAGACGGCCGCAGCGGTCAAGGCATTTGGCGCCGAGCAGGTGATCCTTCTGCCGCTCTATCCGCAATTCTCAACGACGACAACGGCCTCATCTCATCGGGATTGGATGCGTGCTGCACGCGACGTCGGGCTTGAAATGCCGACCAGCACGGTGTGCTGCTACCCGACCGCGCGCGGCTTCGTCGCAGCGCTCGCTGAGCTGATCCGGCCGAGCCTGGCGGAGGCGCGCAAAGCCGGCCGGCCGCGCATCCTGTTTTCGGCCCACGGCTTGCCGAAAAAGATCGTGCGCGGCGGCGACCCTTATCAATGGCAGGTCGAACAGACCGCCGCAGCGGTTATGCAGGAACTCGGCGCAACGGATCTGGACTGGCTCGTTTGCTATCAGAGCCGCGTCGGCCCGCTAGAATGGATCTCGCCGTATACGGACGCCGAGATCGACCGTGCCGGCCGCGACCGGGTCCCCGTCGTACTCGTCCCGGTCTCCTTCGTGTCGGAGCATTCGGAGACGCTCGTCGAGCTCGACATCGAGTATCGCGAGCGCGCGGAGCACAATGGCGTGCCGCTTTATATGCGTGTACCGACCGTCGCTGCCCATGCGGCGTTCATCGCACACCTCGCCGATCTCGTGCGGATGGCCTCAGCCACGCCTTCCGGGACGCGCCGCGCCGATGGCGGCGGCCGTCTATGCCCGTCGACATGGGTGCGCTGCTTCGCGACGCCGTGAAGAGCGGCTGAATTGTGTTGCCGGGCGGCTTGAGGCACAGTCGCGTTCCATGAGCGCCTGGATTTCCGACTGGTATGCCTGGATCAAGGCGCTGCACCTCATCTCGGTGATCGCCTGGATGGCGGGGCTGCTCTATCTTCCGCGGCTGTTTGTCTACCACGCCGACGCGCCGCCGGGTTCCGCGCTCTCGGAAACGCTGAAGGTCATGGAGAGCCGGCTGCTGCGCGCGATCATGAATCCCGCGATGATCGCGGTGTTCGTCTTCGGGGGCCTCATGCTGGTCGTGCAGGACTGGAGGCAGGGCTGGCTGCACGCGAAGCTGTTCTTCGTGCTGGTGCTGACCGTCGTCCATCACCTATACGCGGCTTGGCGCAAGGACTTTGCAAATGACCGCAATAAGCGGCCAGCCCGCTTCTACCGGTTCTGGAACGAAGTGCCGACGCTCGCGATGATCGCGATAGTCATCCTGGTGATCGTGAAGCCGTTTTAAGCGGCGTCGCGTACCTTACGCGGCTCGGATCTTGGCGACGAACTGGTCGATCTCGTTCTGCAGCTGCTCGGCCTGGCGGCTAAGCTCGCTGGAGATAGCAAGCACCTGGCTGGCGGCCTGCCCGGTCTCCTGCGCGGCCGCCGAGACGCCGTCGATATTCTGCGAGACGTCGGCTGTGCCCTTAGCAGCCTGTTGAACGTTGCGCGCGATTTCTTGCGTCGCGGCGCGCTGCTCCTCGACCGCAGCCGCGATCGTCGAGGCCGTTTCGGCGATAGAGCCGATGCTCTTGCCGATCTTACGGATCGCGGCGACAGACTCGTTCGTGGCGCCCTGGATGGCCGCGATCTGCGAGGCAATTTCCTCGGTAGCCTTAGCGGTCTGGTTGGCGAGCGCCTTGACCTCGGAGGCGACGACGGCGAAGCCCTTGCCGGCCTCGCCGGCGCGGGCGGCCTCGATCGTCGCATTCAGGGCCAGCAGGTTGGTCTGGCTGGCGATGGCGTTGATCAGTTTGACGACCTCGCCGATCTTCTGCGCCGCTTCAGCAAGCCCCTCGACGGCGCCGTTCGTGCTTTCGGCCTCTTCGACAGCGCGGCGGGCCATGGTGGCAGATTGCTCGACCTGACGGCCGATTTCGACGATCGAAGCGGAAAGCTGCTCGGCGGCGGATGCGACGGTCTGAACGTTGGTCGAAGCTTCCTCGGATGCAGCAGCCACTGCCGTCGAGCGGCTCGAAGTCTGCTCGGCCGTCGCGGTCATCGTCTGCGCCGTTTGCTGCATCGTCGAGGCCGAGTTGGAGACAACCCCGACAACGCTCTTCACCGTTGCTTCCAAATTCTCGGCCAAACGGAGGCGCTCCTCGCGGCGCTGCTCGGCGGCCCTTGCCCGCTCCTCCTCCGTCCTGGCATTCGCGGCCCGAACTTCGAGCGCGGTGTCGCGGAAGACGGTGAGCGCCGCGGCCATTTCGGCAATCTCGTCGCTGCCGCCAGCGGGCACTTCCGTGTCCAGCTGCCCGGCGGCGATGGCCCGCATGGCCGAACCGAGCCGCGTCAAGCGGCCGACGATAATGCGGCCGACATAGAGCCAGGCGATCGCCGCCGCGGCGATCAAGCTAAGGGCGGCGAAGGCGAACAGGAGCGTCTTGCCCCAGGCGATCGCGCTGTCGGAAGCGGCGACGGCTTCGCGGTTGGCGACCTCTGCGGCGGCGACGATTGCGTTGACCTCTTCGGCAAAGCGCTGAGCGATGTCCCGGCTGGCTGCCATCGCCTTGTCGGCGATTGCGGATGCGGCAAGCTCGCGCCGGCGCAGCTCGAATAGATCAGCTTTGCCTTCGCCGAACGCGAGCAGCGCCAAAGTCGCTGCCTTACGGTCTTCATTGGTCTCGATCTTGTCGGCGGTGTCGAGCGCTTTGGTGAGACGCGCCTTGCTGGCGACATAGCGGTCGCGTGCGGGATTGAGCAGCTCGATCTGCGGCAGCACCGCCGCCTCGGTCAGGATTCCGACGATCTGGTTGGCCTCGCTGACGAGCCGGAGCATGGCTTCGAATGACGCCAGTTCCTTGTCGGAGAGATCGGCGACCCGACGCCCGATGTCCTGCGCATTCGCCTTCTCGGTCAGAGACTGCAGGCCCATGAGCAGATTGAACCCGGTCTCGTCGACCAGCGGCGCAATCACCTGCAGGAACTTTTCGTGCGCCGCACGGAGAGCCGCGGTATGACCCGCTTTCTGCTGCGCGACGACGATACGTTCCTGCACCACCTCGTTGAGCTCGTTCAGATGCGTCGACAGTTGAACGGCTAGCGGCTGCAGCGCTTCCGCAGCAGCGGTCTGGCCAATGTCCTGAAGCTTGCCGAGCTGTTCCTGAACCGCCGCCTCCTTTTCTTGCAGACTGCTGAGCACCTGGAAGCGCGCGGTTTCGTCCTCCGCTGCCGCCAGTGCCGGCGCGACGGCGGCGGTGTCCGCGGTCACGCGCGCCAGCTGCAGGGAGGCGACGACCGCCGGAACGCGCCGCGCGGTGATGTCCTGGAGCGTGTCGCCGGCACCGGTGAAGTTGACCCAAGCAACGCCGCTCGCGGCTACGGTCGTCGCCGCTACGGCGCCGAAAGCAGCGAACAGCTTATGCCGCAGCCCAAACCGTGCGGACGAAAGGCCAGCGGCGACTTCGTCGCGCTGGGTCGCGGCGGAGACACCGCGCTTCCATCGCGACAGAAGCGCGGCCTTCAGCGGTTCGAGCGAGAGCATCGCCTGACCCTAGCCGGCATCAGCGTTCTTGCTGATGAGCGACTTGATCGGCTTGAAGCTGCCGTCCTTCTGGATGATCGTCAGGAAGACCTCATCCATGCCCTGATTGTCATTCGGACCAAACGTCAGCTTGGCGCCGCCCAGGTCGTATGTCCCGCTGGACAATGCCTTGAGCAGCGATTGCCGCGTCGGCTCACCTTCGATGCGCTCCAGCGCCGCGACGACCAGACGGCCGACCATATAGCCCTCCAGCGAAACGAAGCCGGGCTCCGGTTTCGGATCAACCATTTTCAGAGCCTGCTGATAGGCTGCAACGACCGGTACCGACGTATCGCCGGGGAACGGCACGACCTGCGTCACGACCACGCCTTCGCCGGCCTCACCCAGCTCCTTGGCGAGCGCGTTGCTGCCGACGAAAGAGATGTTTACGAAGACGGCGTCCATCTTCACTTGGCGGGAGAGCTTGATGAACTCCGCGCAAGGCTTGTAGGCGCCGATCATGATGACCGCCTGCGGATTGCCCTTCTTGATTGCCAGGACGGCCGACTTCACTGCAGTGGTGTTGCGTTCATAGGTGCCTTCGGCCACGAGCGTCATCTTGCGCTTTTCTAGCGCCTTCTGCACGCCCGCGAGACCAGCCCGGCCGTACGCGTCGTCCTGATAGAGAATGGCGATGCGCTCGAATTTCAGGTCCTTGGTCAGCCGCTCGACCATCTCCTCCGTCTCCTGAAAATAGGAGGCGCGGACATTGACGACGTTGGGCTTGTGCGGGTTGCGCAGGAACTCGGCACCAGTGAACGGACCGATGAACGGCACGCCAGCTTCGCTGGCGATCGGTTGCGTCGCTGCCGATGTCGGCGTGCCGACCGGGCCGAGCAGGGCGAAAACCTTGTCCTCGGTGAGGATCTGTTTGGTTGCCTCGATCGACTTGTTCGGCTCGTAGCCATCGTCCTTCGAGATGAGTTCCAGCTTGCGACCCTTCACGCCGCCTTTAGCATTGGCTTCGGCGAACGCGGCACGCAGGCCTTCGCGCATGCCGAGGCCGAGCGCCGCGGCGGGGCCTTCCAGCGCAGCAACTTGGCCGAAAACAATCTTGTCGCCGGCGATGCCGGGATCCGCGGCAAGCGCCCGTGGCATAGCGAGCAGCGAAGCAAAACCAAGAATTGTGCTACGGCGCGAGAACGTCATGACTAGGCCCCTGGTTATATTTTGTAGGGCTCATAGGTTAAGTTCGTGACTTTAAAATAGGTTTAATGGAATAGTTCGGAACTCAGCACGCACAGCGCGACGCGGCTGCTCAGCTGCAACTGTTGAGCGAAATCGCAATGAGAGCTCGGGCTGATCGGGGTAGTGCTGTCGGAGCGGGTTGACTTGGCGCCGGCGTTAGACTAAATCCTTTGTACATCGCCTCTTTCGAGGCGAAAGACATGGATC
>DATAAP010000140.1:0-4842 GCA_036260035.1 Alphaproteobacteria bacterium
GCCGCGGGCTGCGGCCGCGGCAGGCCGCCCAAGGCTGCGAGCACGTCGGCGGCCCCTTCGGTCAGCGTGGCGCCCTGGCGGATCAGATCATTGGTGCCCCGCGCCCGTGGGTCGAGCGGCGAGCCTGGCACGGCGAAGACGTCTCGGCCCTGCTCGCCGGCCAGCCTCGCTGTGATCAGCGAGCCGGATCTTGGTGACGCTTCCACGACGACCACCCCGACCGACAGGCCCGAGACGATGCGGTTGCGCCGGGGGAAATGCCGCGCCTGCGGCTCCAGGCCCGGCGGCATTTCGCTGACGACCGCGCCGCGGGCGGCGATGTCGGCGTGCAGCCGGCTATTTTCGGGCGGATAGACGACGTCCACGCCGCCCGCCATCACCCCGATCGTGCCCGTCGCGAGCGCGCCTTGGTGCGCTGCGGTGTCGATGCCGCGGGCCAGCCCGGAAACGACAACCAAGCCGGCGCTGCCAAGATCGGCGGCGAGCTGGCGCGCGAACCGCACGCCGTTGGCGGAAGCATTGCGGGCTCCGACGATCGCGACGGCGCGCTGCAGCAGCAGCTCGCCGCGTCCGAGAACGTACAGCACTGGCGGCGCATCGGTGACGGCGGCAAGCGTCGCGGGATAGGACGTTTCGCCCCAGGTGATCAGCCTGGCGCCGCGCTTGGCAGCCAGAGCGATTTCGGCTTCCGCCTCCATGATCGAAGGGATGCGCGGCGGCTTTGCGCGACCGCCGCGGCGGGCGAGTTCTGGCAGCGCCTGCAATGCTGCCGTGGCACTGCCGAAATGCCGGAGCATCTGGAGGTAGGTGACCGGCCCGACATTGTCGGTGCGGATCAGGCGGAGCCGGTCGCGCCGCTCGCTGTCGCTGACCGGTATGCTCTGCGCGGTCACACGCGCTCCCGGTGGCCGATCTTGGTCTCGGTGCCGCTGAGCAGGCGGCGGATATTGGAGTGGTGCTTGATCCAGACGAGGGTCGCCAGGACTGCCGCGAACACCGCGATCTGTATATTGCCGATCGACACCGCGCCCTTAGTCCAAAGAAGGGGAAGGTACAGCGCGTAGAGCGGGGCGGCGGCGATCGAGACAAGTGCTGCGACCGATGAGTAGCGCGTCACCGCGGCGAGAACCAGCCAGGTGACGCAGGCGGCGGCGCCGACCGGGAAGTCAATCGCAAGCAGCACGCCCAGCGTCGTCGCGACACCCTTGCCGCCTTTGAACTTGAGCCAGACGGGAAACAGGTGACCGAGCAGGGCGCCATAGCCCGCCATGAGCGCCATGTCGGGCCCCCACATGCCTGCGACCAGAACGGCGACGGCCCCTTTGCCGCCATCGAGAAGAAGTGTCGCCGCAGCAAGCCCCTTGCGCCCGGTGCGCAGCACATTGGTGGCGCCGATATTGCCGGAGCCGATGCGGCGGATGTCGCCGAGCCCTGCGAGCCGCGTCAGCACCAGGCCGAAGGGCACCGAGCCGAGCAGATAGGCGAGTACGAAGGCGGCCAGGTAGTAGGGCCACACGAGGGACCAGCTTATCGGATCGGGCATGTCAGTGCAGGGCGAAGGCGGTCGCGCCGTCGACCAAGCTGCGCAGCACGCGGCCTTGGACCGGCCGGCCGTCAAAGGCCGAGTTCTTGGATTTCGAGCGGAAATCCTTTTCGCGGATCTGCCAGGCGCGTTCGGGATCGAACACGATCAGGTCGGCAGGGGCGCCTTTCTTCAGTCGGCCTGCACCGAGGCCGAGGATGCGCGCCGGCGCCAGCGACAATCGCTCGATCAGCGTCAGCAGCGATAGGTGGTTGTTGTGGACGAGGTCGAGGCTGATCGGCAACAGCGTCTCGAGGCCGATCATGCCCGACGCGGCCTGTGCGAAGGGCAGGCGCTTCGAATCCTGGTCGTGCGGCGCGTGGTCGGAGGCGATCGCATCGATCGTACCGTCCTTGATGCCTTGGATCACCGCCTGCCGGTCTTCTTCGCTACGTAGGGGCGGCGACACCTTGGCGAAGGTGCGGTAGTCGCCGATAGCGATTTCGTTCAGCGCGAAATAAGGCGGGGCAGTGTCGGCCGTGACCGGCAGGCCGCGCGCCTTGGCACGACGGATCGCGTCGACTCCGGCTGCGGTCGAGACATGCGCGACGTGATAGCGGCCCTGCGTGATCTCAACGAGGCGCAGGTCGCGCTCGATCATCATCACCTCGGCCGCCGGCGTGATGCCCGGGAGGCCAAGCCGTGTGGCGATCTCGCCCTCGGTCATGCAGCCGTTCTGCGCTAGGGACGGCTCCTCCGCATGCTGGATGATCGCGCGACCGAAGGCGCGCGCGTAGGATAGAGCGCGGCGCATGACCTGCGCATCGGCAATCGCCTGCGTGCCGTCGGTGAAGCCGAGTGCGCCCGCCTCGGTCAGCAGCCCAATCTCGGTGATCTCGCGGCCGGCGAGCCCGCGCGTTACGGCGGCATAGGTGTAGATCTTGACGCGGCTGGTCTCGCGCGCGCGCCGCGCGATCGATTCCACCAGCGCCGCATCGTCGATCACCGGCTTGGTATTGGGCAGGCTCACCATCGAGGTGACGCCGCCGGCTGCGGCCGCGTCGCTAGCGCTGGCAAAGGTCTCCTTGTGCTCCTCGCCGGGCTCGCGGAGCTGCGTGCGCATGTCGACCAGGCCGGGCGCGAGGCAGACGCCGCCGCAGTCGAACGCCTCGACACTCTGCGTCCCCAATGCCGAAGCCTTCGAGAGATGATGGCCGAGATCGGCAATCACGCCATCGCTGACAATGACGCCGCCGAGCGAGTCGAGCCCGCTGGCCGGGTCGAGCAGTCGTGCATTGACGTAGGCGATGGGCGGTCCGCCCTTGCCTCCCGGCGCCCCCCGCTGTGCCTTCATCCGCCCGTATCCGTGTTGGAAAGGAGATTGCGGGTCAGGATATCGAGGCAGGCCATGCGCACGGCGACGCCCATCTCGACCTGCTCGCGGATCAGCGAGCGCTCGACGTCGTCGGCAACCTCGCTGTCGATCTCGACGCCGCGGTTCATCGGACCGGGATGCATAATCAGCGCGTCCGGTTTCGCGGCGGCCAGCTTGTCGCGGTCGAGGCCGTAGAAATAGAAGTACTCGCGGATCGACGGCACGAACTTGCCCTGCATCCGCTCGGTCTGCAGGCGCAGCATCATCACGATGTCGCAATCCTTCAAGCCTTTGCGCATGTCGTAGAAAACCTCTACGCCAAGGCGCTCGACCGCCGCGGGCATCAGGGTCGGAGGGGCTATCACCCGCACCCTTGCGCCCATCGCGTTGAGCAGGTGGATGTTCGAACGCGCGACGCGGCTGTGCAGGATGTCGCCGCAGATCGCGACCGTAAGCCCCATCAGCCGGCCCTTGCGGCGGCGGATCGCGAGCGCGTCGAGCAGTGCCTGCGTGGGGTGTTCGTGCGTCCCGTCGCCGCCGTTGATGACGGCGCAGTTGACCTTCTCCGAGAGCAGCTTCACCGCACCCGAGTCCGGATGCCGCACGATCAGCACGTCGGGCAACATGGCGTTGAGGGTCATCGCCGTGTCGATCAGGGTCTCGCCCTTCTTCACCGAGGACGCTTCGGCCGACATGTTGATGACGTCGCCCCCCAGCCGCTTGCCGGCCAGCTCGAATGAGGTGCGGGTCCGGGTCGAATTCTCGAAGAACAGGTTGATGACGGTACGGCCGCGCAGCAGCGTGCTCTTCTTCTCGGGCGCCCGATTCTGCTCGACATAGGCCTCCGAGAGATCGAGGAGCAAGGTGATCTCGTCGGGCGAAAGCCCTTCGATTCCCAAGAGATGCCGATGGCGGAAGCGGCCCGGCGAGTCGTCGGTCCGGAGAGTGGGGGCGGCGCCCGTGCGAGTCATCAAAGCGGCCTTATACGCGCAAGGTGCGGCCGCGGGCAAGCGGGGGCACGTTCCATATACCGAAACTTAACCGTACATCGAGAGTATGCCGCATCAAGAGATCATAACGCCTGATGGGATTGGGGGTCCGCTCATGGCGGATGCAAGCGGCAGCGCCACGGTCATCGCCGACGTTGCCAGACAGGCGGGCGTGCTCGGGGTAGAAATCGCCGATATCGCCGGCCATGTCGACGACGTCAGTGCGCGCGTTACCGCTCAGGCCGAACTCCTCAAAGGCCTGACGAGCGCGGCACAGGAGCTCTCCGGCAGCAATGCGAAGATCGCGACCGCGGCGCGGGAGGCGTCGTCGGTAACGGAATCTGCTGGCCGCGAGATGGAGAGCTCCCGCGCCAAGGTGCGGGAATCGCTGGGGCACATAGCCCAGCTCGTCGAAGTCGCCGCCGGCTTTGCGCAGGATATTGAAGGCCTGCGCGACGCACTCGAGCGCGTCGGCAAGGTCGCGCACGGCATCGAAGCGATTGCGCGACAGACCAACCTGCTGGCCCTGAATGCGACGATCGAGGCTGCTCGCGCCGGCGAGGCGGGGAAAGGCTTCGCCGTCGTCGCCGGCGAAGTCAAGGCGCTGGCTGGGCAGACCTCAAAGGCGACGGCGGAGATCGACGCCACCCTCAAGGCGCTGACCGAGCGGACGCAGAAGCTGCTGGCGCAAAGCAGCGAGGCAATGAAGCGCGCCGAGACCGTCCAGGTCGGCACAGCCGCCATCGGCACGGTGTTCGATTCGATCGGCAGTGCCATGAGCAGCGTCAGCGGCAAAGTGGGCGGCATCACCGGCGCCGTCGGCGAAATAGAGAAGCACTGCGCCCAAATCACAGAGAATTTCGGGCGCGTCAACGAGGGCGTGCAGAAATCCAGCCAGAACCTCCAGGCGGCGCGCGACCGCGTCAACAAGCTGCTCGGCGTCGGCGAGGCGCTGA
>DATAAP010000141.1:0-2148 GCA_036260035.1 Alphaproteobacteria bacterium
CGACGTGACCAGCGACGGCGCCATACGGGCCTATGCGCAGTACGACGAGGCGCGGCTCGAAGACCTCGGCCATACGCCCTCTGTCCCGAAACTCTTCGGGGCAGGATACCTCGCCTTCACGGTCGATCAGGGCGAGCACACCGAGCGCTATCAAGGCATCGTCGAGCTGACGGGCTCTACGCTGGCGGAGTGCGCGCACCACTATTTCCAGCAGTCGGAGCAATTCAAGGCCGGCCTCAAGGTCGCGGCCGCCCAGCATACCGGCGAGGACGGCGAACCGTCATGGCGCGCCGGCGCCATCATGGTGCAGAGCCTGCCGCCGGATGGAGCACAGGGCTCGGCCGAGGGGCGCGATGTCTCCCGTGCGCTGACCGAAGCCCAGGAAGAGGCTGAGGATGGCTGGCGCCGCGCGTTGATCCTCATGGGCAGCGCGACGTCCGCCGAGCTCGTTGACCCGGCGCTGCCGCCCTGGAAGCTGGTAGACCGGCTGTTCCTGGCGGAAGGCGTCAAGATCTATCGCCCGCACGACCTGCGGCACGCCTGCCGCTGCTCGCGCGAGCGCGTCGCGACCGTCCTGCGCTCCTTCCCGCGCGACGAGATCGAAGAGCTCAAGGTCAATGGCGCGCTGATCGTCACCTGCGAGTTCTGTAACACGCAGCATGTATTCGGCGAGGAGGACGTGGCGGCGCTCTACGGCCCTGACGAGACATCTTGAAGCTTCGCCATGAGCCTGCCAAATTCCGCCGGCAATTTCCGAGGCGGGAGCAGCAGGTCATGAGACGACACTGGGTTGCAATCTGGGCGGTTCTGGCCGTCGTGCTCGCCGGATGCCAGACGACGCCGCCAGCCGCGCGATTCCCGGACCTGACCTACGGGCATCTCGGCATCATGCGCTTTGATGTCGAGCGCGTCGAGATTGCGAGCGAATACCAGCCGCCGCTACGCGCCCCCAACGTCGACCACTTGTTCCCGACGCCGCCCGAGCGCGTGATGCGCCGCTGGGCGCAGGACCGGCTCGCGGCCAATGGTACGCCCGGCCGCTTCGTGCGCTTCGTCATCCTCGACGCTAAGGTGATCGAGACCAATCTGCCGCGCACCACCGGGTTGACCGGCGCCTTCACCAAGGACCAGTCGCAGCGCTACGACTTGACGCTGAGTGCTGCGATCGAGGTGCGCGAAGATCGCGGCAACTTCCGCACCGGCTATGCGACCGCCAGCACCTCGCGCTCACGCACCGTGCGGGAGGACATCACCGTGAATGACCGCGAGAAGGTCTGGTTCGAGATGCTGGAGCAGGCGATGAACGAGCTGAATGCCGAGCTCGACCGCCAGGTGAAGGCGAACATGACGCGCTTTCTGGTGATGTAGCGGCTTACGCCGCCGCCCAGTCCGCCAGCTTCAGCAGAAACCGCTCGCACTGTGCGAGCTGGTCGACGGCGATGAACTCGTCGGGCTTGTGGGCCTGCGCGATGTCGCCGGGGCCGCACATCACGGCGGAAATGCCGGCATCCTGGAAATGGCCGCCTTCGGACCCGAACGCGGCCGTGATCGCCCCGTTGAGGCCGGTGAGCTGCAGGGCGAGCGCCTCGGCGGCGCCGTTTTTCTCCGGCCGCAGCGCCGGCACGATTGCGACCCGCTCCGTGGCGATGCTCCCTTCCGGCGCTTGCGCGCGCAGCGCGGGACGCACCGTCTCGTCGATGAACCGCTCGGCACGCTTGTAGATCACCTCAGCGTCGACCCCGGGCAGCGGACGGAACTCCCAGGCGAGCCGGCATTCGCGCGCGATGATGTTCATCGCCGTGCCGCCATGGATCGCGCCAAAATTCACAGTCGTCCACGGCGGATCGAAATCGAGCCCCGGAATGGCCTTGCTCTCGCCCTCGACGCGCAGTTCCTCCGCCAGCCGGTCGAGGAAGCCCATGAACCGCCCCATATGGGCGATCGCATTCGCGCCCTTATGCGGCGCGCTGGAGTGGCCATCGCGGCCGACGATCGATGTGAGCTGCGCGCTCACGCCCTTATGGGCGTTGACAACGCGCATGCTGGTGGGCTCGCCGATGATCGCAAGCGCCGGCTTCGGCAGCTCCGAGCCCAGCAGCCGTAACAGCGACAGCACGCCGGCGCAGGTGATCTCCTCGTCATACGAGA
>DATAAP010000142.1:0-7867 GCA_036260035.1 Alphaproteobacteria bacterium
CTCGTCTGGATCGCGCAGGTACGGAATCATTCGTGGCGATGCGGATGGCCATGGTCATGGTCGTGGTGCTGGTGATCGTGACCATGATTATGGTGATGGCCGTGATGGTGATGATGCCCGTCCGTGCCGATGCCGCGCACATGCAGGTGATGCCCTGCCTGCACGGCGCCGATCTCCGCCTCATAACCGATGATCTGCGCGCGGTACTTGCAGAGGCGGCAGTTCATGACGTTCTCGCCGGTCGCGAACTCGCCGACGCGCTCGATGAAGGCCTCGAGCACTAGCGGATGGTCGTTGAGGTAGTCTGCCTTGACGATCTCGACATCGGGGTGTGCGGCGGCGGCCGCATCGGCCTGCGTGTAGATGCGCTTCACCAGCACGCCGGTGAACAGGAAATACGGGAAGACAATGATGCGACGGAAGCCGAGCCGCACCAGCCGCGACAGGGCGGTGTCGACGCGCGGATGCGCAACGCCGGAATAGGCCACCGCGCCCCACCCGAAGCCCATGCCCTCCCACAGCATGCGGCCGACCTTGCTGACGTTCGAGTTCGCGTCCGGATCATTCGTGCCACGTCCGACGACGAGCAGCACCGTATCGGCGCGATCGATCTTGCGCGCGGCGCCGCGTTCCGCCGCCTCGATCCGCTCGCGCGCGGCTTGCAGCAGCTTGAGGTCGACGGAGAGGTCGCGGCCGTACTCGACCGTCAGCTCCGGGTTCTCGGCGGCGAAGCTGTTGATCTCCCAAGGCAGGTCGTTTTTGACGTGGCCGGCTGCGAACAGCATCGCCGGTACGGCCAGGATGCGGCGAGTACCGCGCGCCTTCAGCGCTTCCAGACCCTCGCGGATGATCGGCCGCGCGAATTCGAGATAGGCCGATCCGACCGCATAGTGCGGCAGCCTGTGCTTGAGGCGGTCGGCCATCGCCTCGAACTCGGTGATTGCGTCGACGTCGCGGCTGCCGTGGCCACAGATCAGTACACCGGTGTCGGGACTCGTCACGTTATGCTCCTGATTGAAATAACGAGAGCCGATTGACGCTCGCCTGTAGCGCCGCCATGGTGGCGGCGATGCTGCCGTCTGCCATCGATCCGTTCTTTGCTTTGCTTGCCGGACTCGCGCTCGACGCCGTCGCGGGCGAGATGCGCCTGCTGTTCCGGTTCTTCCCGCACCCGGTCGTCGCAATTGGCAGTGTGATCGCCGCGCTCGACCGTCGGCTCAACCGGGAAGCGCGCGGGCGCAACGCGCTCCGTGTGCGCGGCGCCTTGGTCGCGCTCGTGGTCGTGGCGATCGCCGCGCTGTGCGGATGGCTCGTGCTGACGCTCAGCCGTCTCGGGCGCTGGGGTTGGCTGATCGAGGTCTTCGCGATCGGCGTGCTGGTCGCGCAGCGCTCCCTGTACGACCACGTGTTCGCCGTGTGCCGCGCGCTCGAATCCGGTGGCCTCGCCGCCGGCCGCGATGCGGTCAGCAAGATCGTCGGCCGCGACCCGAACAGCCTCGACGAATACGCTGTGGCCCGCGCCGGCACCGAGTCGCTGTTCGAGAATTTCTCCGATGGCGTCGTGGCGCCGGCATTCTGGTACCTGCTGCTCGGATTGCCAGGCCTGTTCGCGTACAAGGCGGTGAACACGCTCGATTCGATGATCGGCCACCGCAATGCGCGCTACATCGACTTCGGCGCCTTCGCGGCCCGGCTGGATACGGCGGCCAATTTCGTGCCGGCTCGGCTGGCGGCGTTGATCATCGCGGCTGCCGCCGCGGTTGCGCCAAAGGGCAGCCCTGCGGCCTCGCTCAAGGCGATGCTGCGCGATGCGCGCAAGCACCGCTCCGTCAATGCCGGCTGGCCGGAAGCCGCAGCTGCGGGGGCGTTGGGGCTCGCCCTGGCGGGCCCGCGGCGCTATGGCGCCGAGCTCGTTAGCGATCCATGGATTGGCGACGGCCGCGCGCGGGTGACGCCGGCGGACATGCGCCGCGCCCTGTACCTTTTCGTCGCCGCGTGCCTTGTCCATGCCGCGCTGATTGCGATCCTCGCGATCGCGGTGAATCGACTGTGAGCGGTCAGCGCGCACGGGCGATCTCCAGGATGCAATCGAGGTCGACCGACGCGGCGACGTGATCCGCCAGGCGGTCGAGGACGGCATCCAGGCTCGCGTCATAGGCGATAGCCGTGTCGCTGTGCGACAGACCACGGGCCGCACGCACACGGTCGAGCCATGCACGGCGGAACGCGTCGCTCGTGAACAGGCCGTGGATGTAGCAGCCTTCGATCCGCTGATCGCGACTGACCGCGCCCTCGGCCTGGCCGTCGAGAACAAGGAACGGCTGGGCGCAGCCGGGCCCGGTCGTGCGGCCGATATGGATTTCGTAGCCGCGGATCGGCGTGCCTGAACGCGCGTCCTGGGCCCTCCTCTCGCGAAGGATCTTGTGCGGCTCCAGAATTGTGTCGACCTCCAGCAGGCCGAGTCCGGGCGCCGTGCGGGCGGGTCCTTCGATCCCGTTCGGATCGGCGATGTTGCGCCCGAGCATCTGGTAGCCGCCGCACAAGCCGATGACATGGCCGCCGCGCCGCGCATGCGCGAGGAGGTCGATATCCCAGCCTGCCTGCCGTAATGCGCCGAGATCGGACAAGGTCGCCTTGGAGCCGGGCAGCAGCACGACATCGGCATCGGCCGGCAGCACGTGCGCGAGTGCGCGAACCTCGAGCATCACGCCGGGCTCGGCGGCGAGCGGGTCAAGATCGTCGAAATTGGCGATGCGCGGCAGATGGGGAACGACGATCTTGAGCCGGTCGTTGCGGCTGGCGGCCGCGCGCAGGGCATAGGTGCGGCTGTCGAGCCCGGCCGCGTCCTCGGCGGGCAGGCGCACGGCATCCTCGAACCAGGGCACGAGCCCGAGATCGGCAAGCCCGGTGCGGCGGGCGATCTCCGCGCGCCCATCGGCGAAGAGCAGTGCATCCCCGCGGAACTTGTTGACCAAGAAGCCGCGTATCCGCGCCTTCTCGTCCGGTTCGAGCACCGCCATCGTGCCGACCAGGCTCGCGATGACTCCGCCGCGGTCGATATCGCCGACCAGAACGACCGGCACGTCGGCCGCTGCCGCGAAGCCCATATTGGCGATATCGCCGGCGCGCAAGTTGATCTCTGCGGGCGAGCCAGCGCCCTCGACAAGTACTAAGTCCGCCTCGGAGGCGAGCCGCGCAAAGCTCTCCATCACGCGTCTAAGGAGCTGCGGCTTGCGCTCGCGATAGGCGCTAGCAGCAACCGTGCCCTCGACCCGGCCTTGCACAACCAGCTGCGCGCCAATCTCCGTCTGCGGCTTGAGCAGGACCGGGTTCATGTGGACGCTCGCCGGAACGCCGCAGGCGCGCGCCTGCAGCGCCTGGGCGCGGCCGATCTCGCCGCCATCCGCGCTAACGGCGGCGTTGTTCGACATGTTCTGCGGCTTAAACGGACGCACGCGCAAGCCGCGGCCAGTCAGCGCGCGCGCAAGCCCGGCGACGAGTAGCGACTTGCCGACGTCGCTGCCGGTGCCCTGCAGCATCACCGCCGGAGTGCGGCGGCTATGGTGGTCAGCGCTGTGCAAGGGCCTGCTGCAGCGCGCGGGCGGCGGGGTTCGACGCCTTGTTGTGGAGGACGATGTCCTCCACGCTCAGCATCTGGCCGTAGTAGTTCTTGTTCCACTCCTCGCGGGCCTTGATGAACGACCCCTCGAAAGAGCCGCCCGCGAAGGCGCCGCGCGCGCGCGAGAAGGCATAGATGTCGGCGCCCATCGCCAGCGTCGTCGACGCCTCGACGCCGCCGCCTTTCGGTCCGACCGCGATGCTGGCGTCGGCGCCGAGCTTGAACTGACTCTGGATCACCTGCTTCAGTCCCTTGTCCGTCATCACGGCGAAGAGGACCTCCGCGTCCTGCGCGCCGATCTGCAATCCGATGGAGCCGCTTGCCAGAGTGTAGAAGGCCGGCGCGCTCCATTCGCCACTGGCGCCGCGCGCAAGCAGCACACCGCTGCCACCCTCGCCACCGAGGATGAATCCCGCCTTGAGAAGGCTGGGAATGATCAGCACCGCCTTGGCGCGCGCCAGTACGTTGTTCAGAGTCGGATGATCGGGGTCGTTGCGCAGGTGCTCGAGTGCCAAGCGGGCCTTGTCGACGATCTCCTGCTCGGCCTGCTGCGCCATCGCAGGCGGCGCCGCGAGCAAGCCCACCGCAAGAACGAGGATGCATTGAAGGCGTGAAAACATCTTCTCTCTCCTCTGTCAGAACTCGATGCCGGGCTGCGCCTTGATGCCTGTGCGGAACGGGTGCTTGATTAAGGTCATCTCGGTGACGAGATCGGCGGCGTCGATCAGCGCCTGCGGCGCGTTGCGGCCCGTGATCACGACGTGCTGCCGCGTGGGCCGCGCGGCGACCGCGGCCACGACCGCATCGAGTAGCAGATAATCATAGCGCAGAACGACGTTCAGCTCGTCCAGCACAAGGAGCTGCATCGCCGGATCGCTCAGCATCTTCTGCGCCTCCGCCCAGGCACGCTCGGCCGCCGCAATGTCGCGTGCGCGGTCCTGGGTTTCCCAAGTGAAGCCCTCGCCCATGGTCTTGATCGTGACCAGGTCGGGAAAGCGCTTGAGGAATTCCGCCTCGCCGGTGCTCCACGCGCCCTTGATGAACTGCACGATCCCGACGCGCATGCCATGGCCCAGGCAGCGCATGACCATGCCCCAGGCCGCGGAGGATTTTCCCTTACCCTTGCCGGTATGGACGATCAGCAGGCCCCGCGTCTCCGTCTTCTCCGCCATCATGCGGTCGCGCGCCGCCTTGATGCGCTGCATCTTCGCGCGATGTTCGGCGTCGGCCTGCAGGTCAGTCATCAGCTGTCTCCGCGGCACGTCTGCGACACACATCCAGCAATCCACGCGTGCTGTTCACGCGCGGCTTCCACAGGCCGCGCATCTGTGCCTCAAGTAGCCGCTCGCTCAGCTCGCGCAGTGCTGCGGGATTCGCATCGGCAAGGAAGGCACGCACCGCGTCGTCGCGCAGGTAGGCATCGAATACAGCATCGAAATGGTGATCGCGCACGGCAGACGTCGTCGCGGCAAAGGCAAACAGGTAATCCACCGTGGCGGCCATCTCGAATGCGCCCTTGTAGCCGTGCCGCATGCAGCCGGCGATCCATTTGGGATTGACCACCCGCGCGCGCACCACGCGCGCCACTTCCTCATCCAGGGTGCGGATGCGCGGCGTCTCTGGCCGCGCATGATCGTTATGATAGACGACCGGCGCACGGCCCGACAGATGCCGAACGGCCGCCGCCATGCCACCTTCGAACTGGTAGTAATCGTCGCTGTCGAGCAGGTCGTGCTCGCGGTTGTCCTGGTTCTGCACCACCGTCTCGACTTGGCGCAGGCGGGTTTTGAAGAGCTCGTGCGCGGCGGCGCCCTCCGCGCCGGCGGCATAGGCGTAGCCGCCCCAGGCAACATAGGCATCGGCGAGGTCGCCTACGCTGTCCCAGCCTTTCTCGTCGATCAGCGCCTGCAGGCCAGCACCGTAGGCCCCGGGTTTCGAGCCGAACACACGGCTCGCCGCTCGGTGCATCGCGTCTTCAGGTGCGATGCCAACACGGGCGAGATCGGCCGCCTCTTCCTTGGCCCGCGCTGCCAGCGGGTTCATTTCCGCAGGCTCGTCCAGCGCGGCCACGGCGCGCACTGCGGAATCGAACAGATCGATCAGATTGGGAAAGGCGTCGCGGAAGAAGCCGGAGATGCGCAAGGTCACGTCGACGCGCGGCCGGTCCAGGAGCGATAGCGGCAGGATCTCGAAGCCGGTGACGCGGCGCGCGCTCTGGTCCCAGGTCGGCCGTACGCCGAGCAGTGCCATTGCCTGCGCGATGTCGTCTCCGCCCGTGCGCATGTTGCTGGTGCCCCAGGCGGAGACGGCGAGCCGGCGCGGATAGTCGCCGTGGTCCTGCACGTGCCTCGCGATGAGCAGGCTGGCCGACTTCCAGCCGAGCGTCCATGCGGCAGGCGTAGGCACCGCGCGCGCATCGACCGAAAAGAAATTGCGCCCGGTCGGCAGCACGTCGGCGCGTCCGCGCGTCGGCGCGCCGGATGGTCCGGGGGCTACGGCGCGACCGGCGAGCCCGGCAAGCAACCCTTCGATCTCTGCCGGCCCGCTGCGCGCTATACCTGGTCGCAATACGCTCTCGATCCAATCGAGCACCGCACGGGTCTGCGTCCAGTCAGGGTGGGGGGTCGAGCGGCCCGACACGAGCGCTGCGGCAAGCGATTCGAGGCGCTCGATGGTATCGCCGTGCGTACGCCAGCCCTCGGCCGTGCCCATCGCCCCGGGCCGCACACCAGTCCACGGCGCCGCCATGTCCGCGTCGAGCGGATCGATTCCGAGGCCGAGATCGGCCGCAAGGGCGCGCAGCAGGGATGCATTGGCGCCCTTGCCGTCCCCGCGCGGGCAGCGCGCGATGGCGACAAGGAGATCGGTCAAATGGTCGTCCGCGGGGCTTCTACCGAAGATATGCAGCCCGTCGCGGATCTGCGATTCCTTGAGTTCGCACAGGAAGCCATCGAGTTTGCCGAGCGCCGCAACATCCGCATCGGCACGCTCGATGCCGCAGTCGCGCTCGATTCCCGTTGTCGCTGCCAGATCGCGGATCTCGGCGGCGAGCGTCTTGAGCCGGCGCGGATCCTGATTGGCCGCTTCGTAGTACTCGTCGATCAGGCGCTCGAGGGCGGCCAGCGGGCCGTAGCTGCCGGCGCGGGTCAGCGGCGGCGTGAGGTGATCGACGACTACGGCGCCGGCGCGGCGCTTGGCCTGTGTGCCCTCGCCGGGATCATTGACGATGAACGGGTAGAGATGCGGGACGGGGCCGAGCGCCACCTCCGGCCAGCAGGTCTCGGAAAGCGCCACGGCTTTGCCCGGCAGCCATTCGAGATTGCCGTGCTTGCCGACATGCACGATCGCGTCAGCGCGGAAGGAGTCGCGCAGCCAGGCATAGAAGGCGAGATAGGAGTGCGGCGGGACCAGATCGGGATCGTGGTAGCTGGCGCTTGGATCGATGTTGTAGCCGCGCGCCGGCTGGATGCCGACAACTACATTGCCGAAGCGCAAGGCGGCGATCGGGAAGCCGCCGCAATCGAGCTCGCCCGGCCGGAAGGACGGATCGCGCTCGGCCGCACCCCAGCGGGCGAGCACCTGTTCCTGCGACTGCCGCGGCAGGCTGCCGAAGAAGGCCGAGTAATCGATCAGCTTGATCTCCTCAGGGCCGAAGCGCTGCGGCTGCAGGTCGTTGGTCGGTCCGGCGAGGAGGCGCCGCATCAGCTCGGCGCTGTCCGCCGGCTCGTCCTGGACGCGATAGCTCGCCTGCTTCAGCGCGCGGAGAATCTCGATGACAGACTGGGGCGTGTCGAGGCCGACGCCGTTCGCGACGCGGCCATCGCGGTTGGGATAGTTCGCGAGCACCAGGGCGATGCGCCGCGATTCCGCTTCCTTTCGCCGAAGACGCGCCCAGCTCGCCGCCAGCTCGGCGACGAAGCGCGTGCGGTCGGCGACGGCGCCGAAGCCGACGATGCCCGCTTGCGTTGCCTCGTCCTGTCGGGCCAGAGACTTGAACGCGACCGCCCGCGTCATGATGCGGCCGTCGATTTCCGGCAGCGCCACGTTCATCGCGATGTCGCGCGCCGAGATGCCGCGCGTGCCGTCGCGCCATTGCGCTTCGCTGCCGCTCGCCAGCACGACCTGCAGGACTGGGCAGTCCGGATCCGCGAGCGGATCGTCGCGTTCGCCGCCGGGCATGCCGACCGCGAAGCCGGTCGCATTGAGGATCACATCGGGCGGCGCGACCGCGAATGCGCTGCGCACGGT
>DATAAP010000143.1:0-1630 GCA_036260035.1 Alphaproteobacteria bacterium
GTCTCGCTCGCGACCATGCCGGACCACCCGCTCAATCACCGCAACAACTGGGGTGTCTACGGCGTCATCGACCAGATGATCCTTCGCGCCGGCGCGCGCAGTGTGAGCGTCTTCGCCCGCGGCGGCATGGTGCCGTCGGACCGCAATCTTGTCTCCTGGTACGTGGACGGCGGCGTCGGCTTCAAGGGCTTCGTCCCGGGCCGGCCCGACGACATCCTCACGCTCGGCGTGGCCCATTCCAAGATCAGCCGTCGTGCGGCCGCGCTCGACTACGACACGCTGTTCTTGAACGGCCCGCCCTATCCGATCCGCAGCGGCGAGACCGTGTTCGAGGCGAGCTACATCGCCCAGCTCGCCCCCTGGTGGAGCCTGCAGCCGGATTTGCAATACATCGTGCGCCCGGGTGGCAATGTGCCCCATCCGCTCGACCCGGCCCGAATCGTGAAGGATGCGGTGGTCGTCGGCGTGCGCACCACGCTCACGTTCTGAACTCTAGTCGCGATCTCCGGCCGCGGGCGCGCGCGCCTGCTCGCGCCGGTGTGGCGCACGGGCATTGGGTTTCTGCTGGCGCCCTACCGATGTACGCGGCGGCTGCGTCGGTGCCGCAGCGCGCGCGACCATGCGGGGCAGCTGAAACTTGCGCCGGTAGTCGCCGGGCGTCATGCCGGACAGGCGCTGGAACAGCCGGCGGAACGACGCCGTGTCCTCGTAGCCGACCTCGCGGGCGATCGCCTCGACCGGCGCCGTGCCGGTCTCCAGCATCTGCTTCGCCTCTTCGATGCGCAGCGCCTGGATATAGGCGAGCGGCGAGTAGCCGGTCGCGGCGCGGAAGCGGCGGTCGAAGGTGCGCTTGGCGAGCCCGGAGTAGGTGACGAGTTCGGCCACGATGTCAGCACGCGCGTAGTTGTCCGCGAGCCATTCCTGGCAGCGCACGATCGCGGCGTCACCATGCTGCACATTGGCGATCATCGCCGCATAGGGAAGCTGTCCCTCGCGGTGCCATTGAAACAGGAACAGCTTGGAGATGCGGATCGCCTCCTGCGCGCCGCCGTGCTTCGCGATCAACATCAGCACGAGGTCCTGCCAGGACGAGGCGCCGCCCGAGCAGACCACGCTATGGCCGGCGCCGCTCTGCACCAGGATGCGATCCTCGTGCAGGGTGACCTGCGGATACTTCTTGCGGAAAAGCGGCGCATAGGTCCAGTGCGTCGTCGCCTCCAGCCCGTCGAGCACGCCGGCTTCGGCGAGCACCAGCGGTCCGCCGCAAGCCGCGTAGAGCTGTGCGCCCTGCTGATGCATGCGCCGGATCCAGTCCAGGATGCGCCGATCGAGCGCGCGCAAGTGGCGGCCCGAGTCGATCATGACGTTCGGCACGAACACGATGTCAGTCTGCTTCACGTCCGCAATCGTGTCCTGCGGCACGATGCTCACGCCCGTGTAGAGCGGCAGCGGTCCGGCATCGGCCGCGACGATGCGCGGCTCGAACAGCGGCGCGGCCGGCTGCGCACCGGTCACCGTATTCCACAAGCGTCCTGCGGCCCAGAGCGTGTCGTACACCCCATACATCATCGAGGGATCGCATTCCGGAAACACGATAACGCTGACGTGAACCGGAGACCGGTTCACGTCA
>DATAAP010000144.1:0-5803 GCA_036260035.1 Alphaproteobacteria bacterium
CGCCGAGCTGCTCGGTCGCATCCTTGGCCTCAACGGCCATATGACGGTGTCCGCCTACGGCCAGCCGATCACCGATTACGCCCAGCTCGCCGAGCGCATCAAGCAGGTGCCCGACATCACCGGCGCGAGCCCGCTGATCGAGGGCCAAGTGCTGGCAAGCGCAAACGGCGCGGCAAGCGGCGCGCTGGTGCGCGGCATGCGGCCTGAGGACCTCAAGGCAAAGACGCTGGTGTCGGGCCATATCGTGCGTGGCAGCCTCGACCAGTTCCAGGGCGAGGACGCCATTATCATCGGTGTGCGCATGGCCGACCGCTTCCGTCTCAACGTGGGTGACAGCATCACGCTCATCTCGCCGCAGGGCAACGTCACGGCCTTCGGCACGGTGCCGCGGATGCGCGCCTATCCGATCGTCGCGATCTTCGAAGTCGGAATGTACGAATACGACAACACCTTTATGTTCATGCCGCTCGAGGCGGCGCAGGTCTTCTTCCGGCTGGGCGAGGGCGTGTCGGGGGTCGAGGTGATGGTGACCGATCCCGACAACATCCGGCAGACCGCCTACGAGGTCGCCCGCGCGGTGGGCCCCCAGCTCCGCGTCTCTAATTGGCAGCAGGCCAATTCGAGCTTCTTCAACGCGCTCCAAGTCGAGCGCAATGTCATGTTCCTGATCCTGACGCTGATCATCCTGGTGGCGGCGTTCAACATCATCTCCAGCCTGATTATGCTGGTGAAGGACAAGTCGCGTGACATCGCCATCCTGCGCACGATGGGGGCGACGCGCGCGTCGGTGATGCGCGTCTTCTTCCTCGCCGGCGCCAGCGTCGGCATGATCGGCACCGTGCTCGGATTCTTGCTCGGTATCCTGTTCACCTCGAACATTGAGACGATTCGCCAGTGGCTGCAGAAGGCAATGGGGCTAGAGCTCTTCCCGGCCGAGATCTATTTCCTCGCGCACATGCCCTCGAAGGTCGAGCCGATGGAAGTGGTATCTGTGGTCGTGATGGCGCTGGCGCTGTCCTTCTTGGCGACGATCTATCCTTCGTGGCGCGCGGCACGGCTCGATCCGGTGGAAGCGCTTCGCTATGAGTGAGAAGCCGGCTCTCGAGCTCGTCGGCATCGTCCGCAGCTTCAGGCAGGCCGATGCGCCGCTGGAGATCCTGCGCGGCGCGTCGCTGCAGATCCGCGCGGGCGAGGCGGTGGCGCTCGTCGGCCCTTCTGGCGCCGGCAAGTCGACCTTGCTGCACATCGCCGGCCTGCTCGAGCACGCCGATGCGGGCGACGTCCTGCTTGCCGGGCAGTCTTGCAACAACATGGGCGACGCCGAGCGCACTGCGATGCGCCGCAAATACCTGGGCTTCGTCTACCAGTTCCACCATCTGCTGCCGGAGTTCTCGGCGCTCGAGAACGTCATGCTGCCGCAGATGGTGGCCGGCGTGCCGCGCGGCGACGCGAAAAAACGCGCGCGCGAGCTGCTCGCTACGGTCGGGCTTGCGCCGCGCGAAACCCATCGGCCGGCGCGGCTATCCGGCGGGGAGCAGCAGCGCGTCGCCATCGTGCGCGCCATCGCGAACGCGCCGCGCGTGCTGCTGGCCGACGAGCCGACCGGCAACCTCGACCCGCACACCGCCGACGGCGTGTTCGTCGAGCTGATGCGCCTCGTCCGCTCGACCGGCTTGGCTGCCCTGATCGCCACGCACAACCCTGAGCTCGCCAAGCGCATGGACCGGGTGGTGACGATCCGCGAGGGGCTGATCGTTCCCGCGTGAGGTATAGTTCACGAATGATCGCCCGAGTCGCGCCACGCTAGGCCCATGCCCCACGCCGATTTCATTCATCTGCGCGTCCACTCGGCCTATTCGCTTTCTGAAGGAGCGATCAAGGTCAAGCAGCTGATCGACCTCTGCAAGCGCGAGAAGATGCCGGCGGTGGGCCTCGCCGACACCGGCAACCTGTTCGCAGCACTGGAGTTCTCGATGGCGGCGGCGGATGCCGGCATCCAGCCGATCCTCGGCTGCCAGCTCGCGATCCGCCGCACTGACGAGGGCATGCGCGGCGGCCGCGCGCCGCAGCCTGACGCGATCGTGCTGCTGGTGCAAAACGAAACCGGCTACCGCAACCTGATCAAGCTGGTCAGCAAGTCGTATCTCGAGACCGAGCCCGGCGAGGCGCCGCAGGTCTCGCAGGACGTGCTGGAGGCGCATGCGGCCGGGCTGATCGCGCTCACCGCGGGACCATCCGGCACGGTCGGCCGGCTGCTGCTCGACGGCCGCACCATGCAGGCCGAGACGATGCTGTTGCGCCTCGCGCAGGCTTTTCCGGGCCGCCTTTATGTCGAGATGATGCGCCATGGTCTCGAGGCCGAGCGGCGCGTCGAAGGCCCTTTCATCGAACTTGCCTACAAGCACAACCTGCCGCTGGTCGCGACCAACGAAGCGTTCTTCGCCGACGTGTCGATGTACGAGGCGCATGATGCACTGCTGTGCATCGCTGAAGGCCGCTACGTCGCCGAGCCCGACCGCCGCCGCCTGACGCCGGACTACCGCTTCAAGTCCTCGGCGGAGATGAAGGAGCTGTTCGCCGACCTGCCGGAGGCTATCGCCAACACGCTCGTCATCGCCCGGCGCTGCGCCTACTTCCTCAAGCCGGTCAAGCCGATCCTGCCGATTCCGCCGAAAGCGCTGGCGAAAGGCGTGGAGCCCACTTTGCGCGAACTCGCGACCAAAGGGCTCGAGGAGCGCCTTGAGAAGCAGGTCTGGAAGCCCGACATGGATGCGGCCGCGCGCGAAGCGGCGGCGAAGCCATATCGCGAGCGGCTCGCCTACGAAGTCGACATGATCGTCAAGATGGGCTTCGCCGGCTACTTCCTGATCGTCGCCGACTTCATCCAGTGGGCGAAGCAGCAGGGGATTCCGGTGGGGCCGGGCCGCGGCTCGGGCGCCGGTTCGGTGGTCGCTTGGGCACTCACCATCACCGATCTTGACCCATTGCGCTTCGGCCTGCTGTTCGAGCGGTTCCTGAATCCTGAACGCGTGTCGATGCCCGACTTCGACATCGACTTCTGCCAGGATCGCCGCGACGAAGTGATCCGCTACGTCCAGAACGAATACGGTGCCGACCGCGTCGCGCAGATCATTACCTTCGGCAAGCTGCAGGCGCGCGCGGTGCTGCGCGATTGCGGCCGCGTGCTTGGCATGCCCTATGGGCAGGTCGACCGGCTGTGCAAGCTGGTGCCGAACAATCCCGCCAATCCGGTGACCCTGCAGCAGGCGATCGACGGCGAGCCGGTGCTGCAGGAGATGCGGCGCACGGACGAGGCCGTCGCGCGCCTGATCGACACGGCGCTGAAGCTGGAAGGGCTTTACCGTCATGCCTCGACGCACGCCGCCGGCGTGGTGATCGGCGACCGTCCGCTCGACGAGCTGGTGCCGCTCTATCGCGACCCGCGCTCGCCGCTGCCGGCGACGCAGTTCAACATGAAATATGTCGAGAACGCCGGCTTGGTGAAGTTTGACTTCCTCGGCCTCAAGACACTCACCGTGCTGCAGCGCGCGGTGGAGCTCCTGAAGGTGCGCGGAATTGAGCTCGATCTCGCCAATCTGCCGCTCGACGACAAGAAGAGCTACGAGCTGCTGGCCAAGGGCGACACTGTCGGTGTGTTCCAGCTTGAAAGTTCGGGCATGCGCGATGCGATGCGGCGGCTGCGCGCCGACCGCTTCGAGGACATCATCGCGCTGGTGGCGCTCTACCGCCCCGGCCCGATGGAGAACATCCCGAAATACACGAACTGCAAGCACGGCATCGAGAAGCCCGACTACCTGCATCCGTCGCTCGAAGGCATCCTTAAGGAGACGTTCGGCGTCATCATCTACCAGGAGCAGGTGATGCAGATCGCGCAGGTGCTGTCGGGCTACAGCCTCGGCGGCGCCGACCTGCTGCGCCGCGCCATGGGCAAGAAGATCAAGGCTGAGATGGACGCGCAACGCGAGCTCTTCGTCAAAGGAGCGGTCGCGCGCGGGGTCAAGGAGGCGCAGGCCTCGTCGATCTTCGACCAGGTCGCCAAATTCGCCGGCTACGGCTTCAACAAGTCGCACGCCGCCGCCTATGCGCTGGTCGCCTACCAGACCGCCTATCTGAAGGCCAACTATCCCGTCGAGTTCCTCGCCGCGTTGATGACCTTCGACCTGTCGAATACCGACAAGTTGAACGTCTTCCGCCAGGATCTCGACCGCCTCGGCATCAAGCTGCTGCCGCCCGACATCAACAAGTCGCAGGCGACCTTCTCGGTCGAGTTCGGCCCCGGTCTTGAGAAGGGCGCCGTGCGCTATGCGCTGGCAGCGGCGCGCGGCGTCGGCGTCGCAGCCATGGAAGCGGTGGTCGCCGAGCGCGAGCGCAACGGCCCCTTCAAGGACTTGACTGATTTCGCGCGACGGATGGACACCAAGCAGGTCAACAAGCGCCAGCTCGAGGCCTTGGTGAAGGCGGGCGCCTTCGACGGACTGGAGCCGAACCGGGCCCGTGCCTTCGCCGCGATCGAGACGATGCTGCGCTTTGCGGCACAAGCGGCCGACGAGCGCGCCAGCAACCAGGTCAGCCTGTTCGGCGGCAGTGCCGCGCCAAAGCTGACGGTGCCGGCCATACCCGACTGGCCGCTGCATGAGCGGCTGCAGCACGAGTTCGAAGCGATCGGTTTCTATCTGTCGGCGCACCCGCTCGATGCGTATGCCAAGGCGCTCAAGCGCCTCGGCGCCATCCGCTCCAGCGAGCTGGGCGCACGGCTCGCGGCCGGCGGCGCCTCGCGCGTGACCTTGGCGGGCACGGTGATCGGTAAGCAGGAGCGCACGTCGGCGCGGGGCAACCGCTTCGCCTTCATCCAACTCTCTGATGCCGGCGGCGTGTTCGAAATGACGGTGTTCTCGGAGCTGCTCGCGACCTCGCGCGAGCTGCTGGGCTCGGGCAAGCCGCTGCTGATCTCCGCGGATGCGCGCGTCGAGGAGGAGTCGATCAAGCTGCTTGCACAGACGATCAAATCGCTCGACGATGCCGCGGCGAATGCCGCCGCAGGCTTGCGCGTCGCCGTCAACGACCCCGCGGCGCTGCCTGATCTACAAGCGACGATCGCCGCCGAGCGCAAGGGCAGGGGCCGCATCGCTATTCTCTTGGACCTCGGTGAAGACGGCGAAGTCGAGATCGCGCTGCCGGGCGCCTATGCGATCGCCGCGCAGACGCGCTCGAAGCTCGCCACCGTGCCCGGCGTGACCGAGGTGCAGGAGCTGTAACACGGGCGCATTGCGTAGGTCGTCAGAATGGCTAGGCAATCACCGCGCGCAATGCTGACGAAATTGCTCAAGGCTTGGTCGGCGGACACGAGCTCAAAATGGCGGCCAGACAATCCCGCTCTAGGCCAATGCAGCGTCACCGCACTAGTCCTGCATGACATCTACGGCGGCGACATTTTGAAAACCTACGTCCGAGGCGCGTGGCACTTCTACAATCGAATTGACGGGGAGCGTTACGATCTCACAGTGAGCCAATTCGCCGAGCCTATCGTCTACGACGATATAATCAGCAATCGAAGCGAGGCCCTGAACGATACGTCCCCGGAGCAATACGCGGCACTGCGCGGTCACCTTTGTTCCGAATGAGGCAGGTGTCCATCATGGGATCACGCGACGTATCGCGAGGGCGGGGCCTTGGCTCATCTGAGGGTAACAGGGCTGGTCTGATGAACTGACCGGCGGGCGGGCCGCGTTTTGCGGCGATCTTCTTCCTGTCCATCGGCCGAACAGGCAGACGAAAGGCCCCC
>DATAAP010000145.1:0-1733 GCA_036260035.1 Alphaproteobacteria bacterium
GGACAGGCGCGCTATGTCGACATTGCCGGCGCACGGCACACCGCGAGCGCCGCGGCGCCGATCGGCTCCACCGTGATCCCCCTCGCTGCGGCGCCAAACGGCGTGCAGGTCGGCACCCAGGTCAAGTTCGCCGGTCAGGCCACTCTCTACACCGTCTCCGCGGTCGGGCCGGGCAATCAGGTCACGCTGAGCGCGCCGCTTACCGCCGGCGTCGCCAATGGCGAGGCCGTGAACTTCGTCGGCACGGTGGACGAGAACGCACCCACCTTCTATTACCAAGGCGACCTCACCGGCGCGCAGGTCTCCGCGCGCATCGATGACGGCTTCGATCTGCAATACGGCATGCGCGGCGATGACCGTTCTTTTGCGACCGTCATGGGCGCGTTATATGCTCTTGCGACCAGCGACCTCACCACGAGCACCGATGCGGGCTATCGCGAGCTTGCGCGTATGGCCATGAATGATCTCGACGACGGTTTCGATCAGATCCAGGAGCAGATCGGCATTCTCGGCGTCCGCCAGAACACGATCGAGCAAACAGAGACGCGCCACGCGGACTTCTTGATCACGCTGCAGAAGCAGATCGTCGACGTGGAAGACGTCGACGCCGCCGATGCCTTGACGCGCCTATCGCTGCTGCAGACCAATCTGGAAGCTTCGTTCAAGCTGATCTCCACAACCAGCGACCTGTCCCTCATCAAGTTCCTTTAACAGCCTGCCTTACGCTATACATCATGCACGCCTCCCTCTCGCAGGAGAACGTTCCGCCGGCACGCCGGATTCGCGAGGCGCTCGCATTGGCTTACGCCCGGCACGCGGCCGGCCGGTTCGACGAGGCGGCAGACATCGCCCGGACCGTCGTCGCCCTCGATCCCCGCAATGCGCAAGCGCTGCACCTGATCGGCGAGGTCGCGCTCCGGCGCGGCGATATTGATATCGCGCTGGACTATGTCGGCCGCGCAACCACCTCCGAGCCGCGCTTCGCGCAGGCGCATAACACGCTCGGCGCCGCGATGAAGGCGGCGGGCAGGCCCGACGAGGCGATGAAATCGTATCGCACAGCCATCCGCCTCAAGCCGGATTTCATCGAGGCGCTGAGCAACCTCGGCGAGCTGCTGATGTGGCAGGGCCGCATCGAAGAGGCAACGGTACCGCTGCGGCGTGCGCTGCTCCTCAATCCGGGCCATGTCCTCGCGCTCAACAATCTCGGGACAGCCCTTTTCTCGCTGGAACGCTACGAAGAGGCGCTCGCGGTGCTCGAACGCGCTGTATCGCTGCGGCCGGATTTCCCCAACGCGCTCACCAATCTCGGCAACGTGCAGCGCGCCATGGGTCGAGCCGACCTTGCCGCCGATTGCCATGCGCGTGCGCTCGCTTTGGCACCGGACAAAGCTTACTACCACATGAATTACGGCAACTCGCTGCGCGAGCTCGAAGACCTCGACGGCTGCATGGCTGCCTTCCGCCGCGCGATCGCCTTGTCACCGAATCTCGAAGCGGCGCACAACAATCTCGGCGCTGCCCTTCTGATGACGGAGCAATGGTCGGAGGGGTGGAGCGAGTTCGAGTGGCGCTGGCGGCTGGGCGACAATCCGGCACTGCGCGCCCGCCACCGCCTGCCGCTCTGGCAGGGCGACGACCTCAACGGCCGCCATATCCTGCTCTGGGGCGAACAGGGGATCGGCGACGTCGTTCTCTTCGCCTCCATGCTCCCCGACCTGCTTGCTTCAGGT
>DATAAP010000146.1:0-4030 GCA_036260035.1 Alphaproteobacteria bacterium
CGCGGTGATCTCGCTCTTGCCCGACATCATCGCCGCCATGCCGTCCGGATGCGACATCGACACGGTGAGCCGGTCGAGCGCATCGTGCTTGCCAAGCAGCTTCTCCGCCGCCATCTGCAGGGTGACAGCCTGGATCGACACCTTCACTGCCGGCAGCGCGATACGGTCCTTGTCGGTGAAATCGGCGATCGTCTTCACTGCCGGATTGATCGTGTTGAGATAGAGCGGCATCGAGTTGATCGCCGACACGCCCTTCACGTTCAGATTGCCCTTGGTGCGCGCCCAGATCGTGACCAGCGGCCCGACGCCGCCCGCGGCGAGGTCGAGGCTGCCGGAGATCAGAGCGTCGTTCATCGGTGCACCCGCCGACAGCCGGCTCCACTCGATTTTGATGTCGCCGAGGCCAGCTGCCTTGACGTGCTTCTCGATCAGCTTGCGCTCCTCGAGCACGGTGATCGGCAGGTAGCTGATGCCGAACTGCTTGGCGATACGCAGCTCCTTCGTCTCCTGCGCAGCTGCCGGCGCGCCGAACGCGAGCGTGGCAACCAACCCCGCGGTAGCGAGAATATTCGTTGATCGCATAAAACGGTTGTTCATTGGCTCCCTCCCATTGCCGCCGGTCAGCTTCCGGCTTGATCGTGCGCTTCGGGAAAAAAGTAGTCCTTCCACGAGGCGGGCCGGTTTTTCAGCGTGCCGACCTTGTTCATGAATGCCGCATATTTCATCGTGTTCTGCGGCGCGACGCTGTACTCGATATAAGGTGAATCCAGCATCTTCGCGATGAACTCCGGCGCGAGCTTGGAGTTCTCCGCCGCGATGTAGATGCGGATCGCATCCGCGCGGTTCTTGCGAATGACATCGTGCGCCTCCACCAGCGCGTCGAAGACGGCCTTGAAGCTGCGCGGGTTATCGTTGCGGAAACGCGACGTGGCGTAGGCGGAATTGAAGGTCGTCGGTCCGCCCATGATGTCGAAGGAGTTGACGACGCGGTGCACGCGCTGGTCCTCGAGCTGCTGGAAGCTGAAAGGCGGGCTGGTGAAATGCGCCGAGATCTCTGACTTTCCGGACAGCAAGGCGGCCGTCGCATCCGGATGCGACATCGAAACCGTAAGATGGTCGAGCTTGGTGTGGTTGCCGGCGCCGAATTCCGCCTCGCAGGCCATGTGCAACGTCACGGCCTGGATCGAGATCTTCACGGCTGGCAGCGCGATGCGGTCGCTGTCGGAGAAGTCCCGCAGCGCCTTGACCTTGGGATTGATCGTGTTGAGGAACAGCGCGGTGCGGTCGAATGTGCCCACGCCCTTGACGTCGAAATTACCCTTGGTGCGGTCCCAAATCGTCAGCAGCGGCCCGACGCCACCCGAAGTGACGTGCACGGCGCCGGACAGCAGCGCTTCGTTAGCCGCAGCCCCGCCTGTCGTCCGCGCCCAGGTGACCTTCGTCCGCGGCAGCCCGTTCTTGGCGAGGTGCTTCTCCAGCAGCCTCTCGCCCTGCATGACATGGAGCGGCACGTAGGCGAGCCCGAATTGCGGCGCCACGACCAGCTCGTCGACCTCGGCCTTGCTCTGCGCGATGGCCGGTGCCGATCGCAAAGCGCCATAGGCGGTGCCTGCCGCGATAGCCGCCAGGGTGCTGCGCCTTGTGATCCCGCGCTTGGTCATGACGTCCTCCCTTCAGATCATTCTAGCCCGGTTTTTCCGATGCCGCACGCCGCACTCGAACCTCGCCAGCGGCGGGATCGACCGTCACCTCGTCGCCGGTCGCGATCGCCTTGGTGATGTCCTCGCCGAAGCGATCCATGAAGGCGAGGTCAGCGAACGCAGCACCCTGCGCCATGATCGGGTTGGCCGTGTTGAGCAGCAGCGCAAGCGGTGCCATCTGTCGCGAGGCCATCTCGCGCAGCATCCAGGACGTCGCGACGCCACCCTTCGCGCCGAGCAGGACGAGCACGCGGCCGACGTAAGATTCACCGTGAAGCTTGTGCGCGGGCCGCGAAAAGACGCCGCGGATGCGGTCGAGATCGTAGCGCGCGCTGAAATAGTCCGCGGCCGAGAGGGCGACGCCGGTCACCTTCGGCCCGACGCCGACATGGCCACGGATGATGCGTTCGCTCACAGCACCCTCCCCGCGACCGCGGACTCGATGCAGCGATCCATCGAGGCCAGCACAGGCTTGTAGCCGTAGCCGCCAATGATGTTGACGAGCTTGGCCGAGTTGCTCATTAGCCGCTTCCAGCCATTTGCCTCCGCGATCTCGCGCGCATACATCTGATAGAAGCACACGCCCTGCAACACGACGGCGCCCGCGTCTTCGATGCGGCCCGTCAGGCCCATGCGATCGGCGGCCGACTTGATCTCCGGCGACGTGGCGGCGAGCAGCGCCGTTCCGGCATGCACGCGCTTGCCGTCGAGCCGGTCGGCCAGCATCTGCAGCTCGACCAGCGAGAGTTGCGGCGCCGAGAACACCACGACATCGAGCTTGTCGCCCTTAGCATCGTAGGAGTCGCGGAACGCGGCAATGTCGGCATTGCCGATCGTCTCCGCTTTCGGTACGGCGCCGTCGAACACGCCGCGCGCATCGGGCGCTTCTGGCGTGATGCCGGGCACGTGGAACAGCGCAACCGTGCCGAAGCTCGCGAGGGCGGCGCCGAAATGCTTCAGCTCGTCGGAAGTCGGCGCGGCGCTGACGCCGTCGATGACCGGCACCTCCCAATAGGATTGCAGCTTGCGGCCGATCACCCCACCGAGCGCGCCCCAGTCGCTGAGGTCGCGCGGGCGATCCTTTAGGACGAAGTGCCGCGTGCCGCGGCGCCGCTCCGGGAGGTGATAACCGTAGCGCGCGGCGCGACCGGTCAGTGCTGCCGCGAGCGCCGCCGGCCCGCCCTCGAAATTGCTGCGGGCACCCATCACCGAGTTCGCGTAGATCGTCGAGCCGGTGTCGCCGAAGGCGAGATGCTCGCCGTGGACGGGCGGCATGATCGTCTGATAGTTGATGCAGGTGTCGGTCATCAGCACGCCCATCGCGCTGAACGCCGCGATAGCGCGGCGCTCCAGACCGGCGAAGCGCTCATCGACCTTGAGCCGCTTGTAGGCGGCGAAATCGATGCCCCGCGGGTCCGTCACGGTCGGCACGTGGACACGGCGATGCTCCGCCGGCGCGGCGGCCAGCTTCTCGAGGAACTCGACACCCGAAGCGCCGAGCGACTCCGTGTCGGCCATCAGATGCACCTGGCTGACGCGCACCATGTCCTGCGCGTCGAAGAAGCGGCCGACGCGGATCTGCTGCTCGATCGCCCAGCGCCGCGGCGCGCCGAGCTCGCCCGCGAGCATCGCTCTTTCCTCGTCGTCGAGGCGCATTCCCTCTCCCCTAGATCGTCAGCACCACGCCAGAGGCCAAGACAAGCCACAGGACGATGGTGCGGAACTGGCGCTCATCTACTTGCTCATACAGCTTCAGCCCCGCGAGCGTGCCGACGACTACGCCGGGCAGGCACACCGCAAAGGCCGTCCAGACCGGCGCAGTTAGCAGGCCGGCGATCGCCATCCCGCTCAGCGCCAACGCGTGCATGGCGATGTTGAAGGGCTGATAGACGCCGCGCCCGATCTCCTTGCCCCAGCCGCGCAGGTCGCACCACAGCACGGGGATCGCGCCTGACAGTCCGGCGATGCCGCCCATGATGCCGCCGACCATGCCGATGCCGCCGTCGGCGACGCGGCCGCCCGCCAGCACGGGTCGCAGCGGCGGCCGCAGCAGCGCGTAGGCCGCATAGGCGACGAGGAAAATGCCGAAGCCGCGCTTCAGCGGTCCAGGGTCGGCGAACTTCAGCACCATCACGCCAAGCGGCACGCCGAAGGCGCCGCCGAGAATGAATGGCCAGAACAGGTCAGGACGGAACGATCGGCGCAGCGCGATCGTGGTGATGAGCTGGCCGGTCAGGCTACCCAGCACCACCAGCGGCCCGGCGACCGCCGGTTCGACCAAATGGAGCCACAAGCCGAGCGCGACGAGACCGAAAGCGAAGCCGGAAAGC
>DATAAP010000147.1:0-2074 GCA_036260035.1 Alphaproteobacteria bacterium
ACTGTAGGGCTTGTCAGCATGTAAGACAAGTGAGAGGATGGCGCATGAAGACCGCCGGCCGCAGCGATGCGCGTGGTGCGCACGTGCTGTCGTTCCGCACGCCGCAGCGCGCGCAACGCCTCGCCGATCAGCTCTACGAAGAGATCGTCCGGCAGATCGTGCACGGCAGGCTGCCGACCGGCGAGCGGCTGCCGTCCGAGAACCAGCTCTGCGAAATCTTCAAAGTGTCGCGGCCCGTGGTGCGCGAGGCGATTGCGCGGCTGCAGGCGGACGGGCTCGTCGTCACCCGGCAGGGTGCGGGCACGACCGTCGCCAAGCGACCGCGCCGCGAGTTCCTGCGGCTGGCGCCGATCGGCGAGATCGCCGACCTCATGCGCTGCTACGAGTACCGCATCGCGGTCGAAGGAGAGGCCGCCTATCTCGCCGCGCAGCGCTGCACGCCGGAGGCGATGGCGGAGGTCGACGCGGCGCTCGCCGAGCTCGATGGCGTGATCGCGCGCGGCGAGGTGGGCGTCGAGGCCGACCGCCGTTTCCACGTCGCCATCGCGCGCGCCAGCCAGAACGCGCTGTTCGAGCAGAGCCTCGATGCGCTTGCCACGCACATCTTCGCGGCTATGAATGTCGCGCGGAACCTGTCGCTGACGCACAGCCGGCGCCGGCTGACGCTGGTGCAGGACGAGCACCGCCGCATCGTCGAGGCGATCCGCGCCGGCGAGCCGGAGCAGGCGCGCACGCTCATGCGCCAGCACATCGATAACGCCCGCAGCCGCGTCCTCAGCGACAACGCGGAGCCCTGAACCGACCTTGGCCGCGGCCAAGGTCCTTAAATCGGCTTGGCCAATCGCGCGCACCTGAACTTCCGGATGCGCGGTCACGAAACACCTGGCTCGTTCGATCGATAGATCAAAGGCTTAGCTATTCGGCCGCCGAATGCCCAGCGATTCGCCCGAACGCCGCAAGGCTTGACCCGGTAGGGGCGGCAGCGTAGTTTCCGCGCCGTTCAAGGGACAAACCGGCCCCTTGGGCCCCCCTTCTCAGGAGAGGGGGTCTCCCCCAGTCCGCGAGTGTCGCGCACTGGGGCGCTTGTGCTTTGCGCCGTAGGTGAAGGCATGTTCGAGAGTCTCAGCAGCAAACTCGGCGAAGTCTTCGACCGCCTCAGAAAGCGCGGCGCACTGACCGAGGCCGATGTCGACGCGGCATTGCGCGAGGTGCGCGTGGCGCTGCTCGAGGCCGACGTGGCGCTGCCGGTGGTCAAGGATTTCATGGCCGGCGTGCGCGTGCGTGCGATCGGCGCCGAGGTGGTGAAGAGCGTCACTCCGGGCCAGATGGTCGTGAAGATCGTGCACGACCATCTCGTCGAGACACTCGGCTCTAACGCCGTCGAGATCAACCTGCGCGCCAACCCGCCGGTGCCGGTGCTGATGGTCGGCCTGCAGGGCTCTGGCAAGACGACAACGACTGCGAAACTCGCGCTACGCCTCAAGAACCGCGACAAGAAGAAAGTGCTGATGGCGTCGCTGGACACGCGCCGGCCGGCCGCCCAGGAGCAGCTGGCCGTGCTCGGCGAGCAGACCGAGACCGCGACCCTGCCGATCATCGCCGGCCAGGGCCCGATCGAAATCGCACGGCGCGCGATGGAGACCGGCGGCCGCGAGGGCTACGATATCGTGCTGCTCGACACCGCCGGCCGGCTTGCCATCGACGACGAGCTGATGGCCGAGGCCGCCGCGGTGCGCGATGCGGTGAACCCGGCCGAAACCCTGCTGGTTGTCGATGCGATGACCGGCCAGGACGCGGTCAACACCGCGCGCGCCTTTAACGAGAAGATCGGCGTGTCCGGCATCGTGCTGACCCGCGTCGACGGCGATGCGCGCGGCGGTGCGGCGCTGTCGATGCGCGCCGTGACCGGCAAACCGATCAAGCTGATCGGCCTCGGCGAGAAGCTGGATGCGCTCGACGTCTTCCATCCCGACCGCATCGCCGGCCGCATCCTCGGCATGGGCGACATCGTCGGCCTGGTCGAGAAGGCGGCGGAGACAGTCGAGCGCGATGAGGCCGAGAAGCTCGCGCGCAA
>DATAAP010000148.1:0-2970 GCA_036260035.1 Alphaproteobacteria bacterium
CCGCTTACGACCGCGTCCAGAACACCACCCAGAACCCGCGCCAGGTCGAGTACCGCTTGCTTGCGCAGGTGACGGGCGCGCTGCGCGCAGCCAAAACGAATCCGGACGACCGATCGGGCTTCTACAATGCTCTGGTCTGGAACAAGAAGGTGTGGGACGCCTTTCTTTGCGACCTAGTCGACGACAAGAACCAGCTGCCCAAGCCGATGCGGCAGCAGCTGATCAACCTGGCGGCTTGGGTGTCGAAGCAGACCTTCGCGGTGATGGACGGCAACGCCAGCATCGATTCGCTGATCGAAATCAACGTCAATATCATGGACGGCCTGAAATAGGGCTGCGCGGCCGGCGCAGGACGTACTAACGATCGGCGCACCAGTCGCGCCAGACAGCGCGGTATGCCGCTTCCATATCGCGAGCGAAGGCCTCTGCGTCGCAGAGCGGCGAGGCGGCCATGCGGGCACGCAGAGTCTCGCGCAACGCAGCCAGATCCTCCCGCTTCGTCGCGATCTCCACCGCCCGCGCGATATAGTCTTCTGTCGTGCCTGTGATCAGCTGCTTGAGCCCGAGCTGGCTGAGCAGGCTAACACCGACGCGTGCCGCGTGTCGCTGTCCCGCGACAGTCAGGACCGGCACGCCCATCCACATCGCTTCGCAAGTGGTGGTCGTGCCGTTGTAAGGAAACGGATCGAGCCCCAGGTCGATGCGGCCATAGAGCCGAAGGTGATCGGCCGGGTCGCGCTGCCAGCCGACAAACTCGATCCGCCCACTGTCGATGCCGCGTTCGACCAAGGACCGGCGGACGCGGTCGGCAGGCTCTTCCAAGCCTAAAGCGCGCGACTTCAGGAGCAGGCGCGAGTCCGGTACGCGGCGCAGGATCTCCGCCCATGCTGCGACGACGGCATCGTTGACCTTGGGCAGGTTGTTGAAGGATCCGAAGGTGAACGGGCCGCCAGAGAGCGAGGGCAGCGGGCCCGTCGCCGGCGCTTCGTCGGGCGGACGATAGCACAGGAATGTGCGCGGCAGCCGGATCAGGGTCTCGGAGTAATGTCCATCCGTCATGCCGACGGGATCGGCAAGGGCGTCGGTGATTCGATAGCCGATCGCGCTCAGGCCCGTGGTGCAGGGATAACCTAGCCAGCTGATCTGGATCGGCGCGAGGCGGGCGGCGAGAGCCGAGAGGCGGTTGTTGCCGGTATGGCCCGCCAATTCGACGATGATGTCTATGCGGTCGTCCAGGACGGTCTGGATGAACTCGTGGTCGAGCATCTTGGATGTGTCGCGCCAGTGCGGCACGTTCCGCTTGATTCGCTCGGTGACCGCGTCGGACAGGTGCACATCGCAATAGCAGACGACTTCAACCGTGCGCTGATCATGTGCGGCGAGCAGGGGCTCGATGAAGAACGCGCAGGAATGGCGCTTGAAATCTGGAGAGACATAGGCGACGCGCAGGCGCCGCTCCGGGTCGCGTACGTTCGCAAAGCTTCGCGACGGCGTGGCGCGGTATTGTTCATCGAAGGCGAGATGCTCGGCGAGCATCTGCGGCCCGGTCAGCTTCGGGTCGTAGTTCAGCCCGAAGAGATAGTTGCTGCGCGCGCGCGTATAGGCGGGGTCGAGTTGCAAGGCCCGGCGCAACGCCGCAAGCCCCTCTTCGACGCGCCCCACCTCGAGCAGGGTCAGGCCGCGATAGTTGTGGCCCTTTTTGTTCTCGGGCTCGAGCCCCAAGGCGCGGTCGAAACAGGAGATCGCCTCCGTCAACTCCTCGCAGTAGCGCAGCGACGCGCCGAGGTTGAGGAGCGCTTCGATAAATTCCGGGTCGCTATCAATCGCGCGCCGGAAGCGCTGCGCGGCCTCGACGTATTGCCCGCGTTCCGACAGCGCGACACCGGCATTGTTGAGCGCCTGCGCGTAGTCGGGGCGGATGAGCAGCGCGCGCTCGAAGCATGCCAAGCTCTCGTCGTGCCGTCCGAGTTCGCGCAGTGCGTTGCCAAGGTTGTTGTGCGCCTCCGCTGAATGGGGGTCGAGCTCGATAGCCCGCTCCAGCGACACGCGGGCTTCTTCGTAGCGCCGCATGTCGACCTGCAGGATGCCGAGATTGTTCCACGCCGGCGCATTGTCCGGGCATTCCTCCGTCACGATGCGGTAGCAGTCCTCGGCAGCGGCGAATTCCCCGCTCTCGCGCAGCAGGTTGCCAAGGTTAATGCAGGCTTCGGGCGAGCGGGGATCGAGCGTGAGGACGCGCTCGAGCTGGCGACGCGCCTCCAAGACATTGCCTTGGGCCCGCAACACGGTGCCGAGATTGCTGCCTGCGATGATCAGAGTGGGCTTCAGCTCGATCGCGCGGCGATAGGCGGCCTCCGCCTCGCCAAAGCGGCCGAGCGCCTGGTAGGCGGCGCCAAGATTGTTGTAGGCCTCGGCCAAGGTCGGCAGACGGGCGACGGCGCGCTCGATCAAGTCGACCGCGCGCTCGTTCTTGCCGGCGCGGTGAGCGATCTCGCCCATCAGGTGCAGCGCGTAGGGCTGGTCCGGATCGAGCGCGAGGACCTGGCTGTAGATATCGATGGCGGCGGCAATCTGGCCGCTCTTGTGCTGGGCAAGCCCGCGCGCGAGCAGAGCCGCGACCGCTTCCGCGTTCGGCTGGGCAGGCACGGCAGAACTGGACGGACCCCGCATGCGCCGAGCCTACCGACGCGCCCGGTAAAAAGATGTTAACGCTGATCTAGCCGCGGACTGCCGGCGCGATTTCAGCCGAAAGCGGGACGAGAGCGGCGCTATCGCCGACGGCGACCCCGTGGAGCCGCACGGATGGGTACCATGGGGTAGTGGATTTCTGGTGGGGCCAGTACCAGAGCGTGTTCTGGGTGAGGAGGACGTGGGCGGGGATGCCGGTGGCGCCGGCGAGATGGGCATTGAGGTTGGAGACGGTGACGACGAGGTCGAGGGCGGCGATCTGGGCGGCGACGCCGTCGAGAT
>DATAAP010000149.1:0-17118 GCA_036260035.1 Alphaproteobacteria bacterium
AAGCCGGTCTTCAAAGGCCGATAGCGGCGCCGCTCACCGGCCCGTCAGCGAGGCCTCGACGTTGCGGACGAGGTTGACGAGCCGCGGGCCGAGATCGGTGACAAGCCGCTTGCGATCGAACAGGAAAGACGGCCCGCCGCAATTGAACGCGACGATGCCGGAGCCATCGGGTGGAATCAGCGGCACGCCGACCGCGTGCACGTCGGTCTGCCAGTCGCCGGCGGAGATCACGAAGCCCTTGGTCTTGTAATCTTCGATCGCACGCTCGATGCCGGCGCGCACCTTCGGCCAATTCGCGCCCTCGCGCTTGGCGATGTGCTGCATGAGGTAGTCGCGTTCGCTCTCGGGCAGTGCCGCGAGCAGCGCTCGGCCCATCGCGGTCGTGGCGATCGGGATCCGCGAGCCGAGATCGAGCCGCAGGGTGACTGTGCCGATGGCGCGGCAATGCTCAATATAGAGCATGTTGAGGCGGTCGCGGCTGCCCAGCGAAACCGATGCGTTCGCGTGGTCCGCCAGCTCTTGCATCAGCGGCCGCGCGACCTGGCGCAGGCCGATATTGGCGAGCACCGCGTATCCAAGAGACAGCACCGCGGTTCCCAGCTGGTATTTGCCTAAGCGCTCCGAGTGCTTGAGGTAGCCGAGCCGCGTCAGCGTGTGCGTCAGGCGCGAGATCGTCGGCCGCGGCAGCCCCGTGCGCGCGGCGATCTCGTGATTGCCGAGCAGCCCGTCCTGCGGCGTGAAGGCGCGCAGCACGTCGAGGCCGCGCGCCAGCGCGATGACGAACTGGCGGTCTTTGTTTGTGCTCGAATTCAACGGGGGATCGACGTCGCGATCGGCGAAACGCGCGACCTTCGCGCGCGGGCGGGACGCGGTGACGGTGGCCATGTCGGTGCTCGATGCCGTTTACAAGACGATAGGGGCCGCCTAACCTGCCCGTCAAGCTGTGCGAAATTCCATTCCGCACAGCAGAATTCCCTTTCGGATGAAGAACGGAAGCCTCAGATGATCGACATCGACCGCGCCGACTTGACGCTTGGCATTGTCGGCACCGGCGCCATGGGGCGCGGCATAGCCCAGATCGCAGCGCAGGCCGGGCTGATCGTGCGGCTGCTCGACAGCCGCGCGGGTGCCGCCGCGCACGCGAAAGAAGAGCTGGTGCGCACATTCGATATGTTGGCCGGCAAGGGACGCATGACGGCAGACGCAGCGCGCCATGCGGGCGAGCGGCTGCACGTCATCGATGCGATGGATAAGCTTGCGGGCTCGCACATCATCATCGAAGCGATCGTCGAGGACCTGAGCGCGAAGCAGGCGCTGTTCGCCGCGCTCGAGTCGATCGTTGGCGACGACTGCCTGATCGCGAGCAATACGTCGTCCTTGTCGGTGACGGCGATCGCGTCATCATGCAAGCGGCCGGGGCGGATCGGCGGCTTCCATTTCTTCAATCCGGTACCGCTCATGAAGGTCGTCGAGGTCATCAACGGCGTGCTGACGGAGCCATGGGTCGGCGATGCGCTGACGAAGCTCGCCCGGCGGATGGGACATAAGCCGGTCCGGGCAACCGACACGCCCGGCTTCATCGTCAATCATGCTGGACGCGGCTTCGGCACGGAGGCGCTGCGGATCCTGCAGGAAGGCGTTGCGCAGTTCGACACCATAGACCGCATCCTGCGCGAGGCGGCCGGGTTCCGCATGGGGCCGTTCGAGCTGATGGACCTCACCGGCATCGACGTCTCGCATCCGGTCATGGAATCGATCTACGACCAGTTCTATCAGGAGCCGCGCTTCCGCCCGTCCTATCTGCTGCGCCAGCGCTATGTCGCTGGCCTGTTCGGCCGCAAGGCCGGGCGCGGCTTTTACAGCTATCGCGACGGTAAGCAGATCGCGGTTCCGGAGCCCGCCATTCCGCAAGGCAAGCCGATGCCGGTGTGGATCGATGCCGCCGAGGTCGGCTGGCGCGACGCGTTGCGCGGACTGGCGAAGGCAGCTGGTTGGACATTGGAGCAGGGCGACCGACCGGGTGGCGAAGCGCTATGCCTCGTTGCGCCGCTGGGCGACGACGCGACGACCGCCGCTCTGGCGCGCGGCCTCGATGCCAGACGCACGGTCGCCGTCGATATGCTGTTTGGCCTCGCCGGCCGGCGCAGCGTGATGACGACGCCCGTCACGAACCCAGACTACCTCGCGTCGGCTTGCTCTTTGCTCTCCTCCGACGGTGCAAAAGTGTCCCGCCTGCGCGACAGCTCCGGGTTTATCGCGCAGCGAGTCGTGGCGATGATCGTTAATATCGGCTGCGATATCGCGCAGCAGGGCATCGCCTCGCCGGAGGATATCGACCACGCCGTGCAGCTCGGGCTGGGCTATCCGAATGGGCCGCTGGCACTCGGCGATGCGCTTGGGCCGGCCCGCATCCTGAAGATTCTCGAATCGCTCAGCGAGCACACACGCGACCCCCGCTACCGACCGAGCCCCTGGCTGATCCGACGCGCCCGGCTGGGCATTTCCCTCCGCACAACGGAACAGTAAGATCGCCGCCTTGTGTGCGATCAAGGCGCGAGGAGGCGATGGCGGACTCAATCAAGATCCTCGGCATCTCGGGAAGCTTGAGGAAAGGTTCGTTCAACACCATGGCGCTGCGCGCGGCGCAGAAATTGCTGCCCGCGGGCGCGACCATGGACACGGCCGACATAGGCTCGCTGCCGCTCTACAATGACGACGTGCGGCAAGCGGGCTTTCCGCCCAGCGTTCAGGCTCTCCGCGACAAGATCGCCGCCGCCGATGCCGTGCTGATCGTGACGCCGGAGTACAACTATTCCATTCCCGGCGTCCTCAAAAACGCCATCGATTGGGCGTCGCGGCCGCCCGACCAGCCGTTCAACAACAAGGCGATCGCCATCATGGGCGCCAGCCCCGGCATGCTCGGCTCGGCCCGCGCGCAGTATCATCTTCGCCAGTGTTTCGTGTTCCTGAATGGCTGGCTCGTCAATAAGCCGGAGGTGATGATCGCGGCCGCCAATACGCGGTTCAACGAGGCCGGCGAGCTGACCGATGAGAACACCAAGAAGCTGATCGGCGACCTGTTGCAGGCGTTGATCGCCTTGAGCCGGAGGCTCAAGGCCGGCTAATTCGGTCTGGCTCCCATTCGACTGGCAATATTGTCCGGGGCCGCGGGCCAGCCTAGACTGCGCGGCAAAGGACAATCGGGAGGACGCCATGCCATCGCTGATGACGCCCGAAATGCGTCGCGCCTACGAGGAAGACGGTCTGGTCATCGTCCGCGGCATGTTCGACGCCGAGGAGACGGCGCTGCTGCGACGCGCGATGGAGGTCGACCCGGAAATCCGCGACCACATGCTCGACCGCGCCGATGCGAATGGTGCTGCGACGCGCATCGCGCTGTGGAACAGGGCCGGCGACAGCGTGTACGGCATGGCTGCGCGCTGTGCGCGCATGGTCGATACGATGGAGGACCTGATCGGCGGTCCCGTCTATCACTTCCAATCGAAGCTGACGGCGAAGGAGCCCTTCGTCGGTGGCGCCTGGGAGTGGCACCAGGATTACGGGTACTGGTACTACAACGGCTGCCTCTACCCCTATATGGCGAGCTGCCAGATCGCGCTTGACCGGTCGTTCCGGGAGAATGGCTGCCTCGAGCTGGTGCGGGGTTCGCACAAGCTCGGACGGATCGATCATGTGCCGGTGCCGGGCGAGGGCCAGAACATCGCCGATCCGAAGCGTATTGCAGAGATCACGAAGAAGCTCGAGATCGTGCCTTGCGAGCTTGAGCCCGGCGACGCGCTGTTCTTCCACTGCAATACGCTGCACCGCTCAGGCCAGAACAAGTCGCCGCACCGGCGTTGGACCTTGCTGTGCTGCTATAACCGCGTCGACAACGACACCTACATCCGCGAGCACGACCGCTATTACGTGCCGCTGGAAAAGGTGCCCGACGACGCAATCAAGGCGGTCGGGCTCAAGCTCGCGAGCGGCAGCGAGCATTTCACCGAGCGCCCGTTCGTTCCGAAGGTCGGCAACGCCGCGGAATAGGCCGCGGCTCGGCAGGATGGTCGGGGCCGCCGGCATCCAGCGCGTCGCCGTCATCGGGACGGGGACGATCGGCGCCAGCTGGGCCGCTCTGTTCCTCGCGCGCAGCTTGGAGGTTGTCGCGTCCGACCCCGCCCCGGACGCGGAAAAGCTGCTGCGACAGCGCATCGCGGACGCCTGGCCGGTGCTGGAACGGCTTGGACCGGTAGCGCCGAACGCATTCGAACGGCTGACGTTCGCGGCGGATCCGGCCGACGCCGCGCGCCGGGCGCAGTTCATTCAAGAGAACGGGCCGGAGCGCGAGGACCTCAAGCGCGCTCTGTTCAGGACGCTCGATCAGGCCGCGCCGGCCGATGCGATCATCGCCTCGAGCTCATCCGGTTTGCTGATGAGCCGGCTACAGGAGGGTTGCGGCCATCCGGAGCGCTGCGTCATCGGCCATCCGTTCAATCCACCGCACCTCATTCCGCTGGTGGAAGTGGTCGGTGGCACGCGAACGGCACCGGCGGCGATCGACCGCGCAATGGCGTTCTATGCGGCGATCGGTAAGCGCCCGATCCACATCCGTAAGGAAGTGAAGGGCCACGTCGCGAACCGCCTGCAGGCGGCGCTCTGGCGCGAGGCCGTGCATCTCGTCGCCGAAGGGGTCGCCAGCGTGGCCGACGTCGACGCGGCAATCGCGTCGGGGCCTGGCCTGCGCTGGGCGCAGATGGGACCGCACCTGACCTTCCATCTCGCCGGCGGACGCGGCGGCATGGAGCATTTCCTGTCGCAGTTTGCCGGCCCGATCCAGGGCTGGTGGGAGGACCTCGGCGCGCCCACGCTCTCGCCCGACATGCAGCGCAAGCTGATCGAAGGCGTGGCGGAAGAGGCGGCGGGCCGGTCTATCGCGGAACTCGAGGCGCGCCGCGACAAACACCTGATCTCTCTGCTCAGCTCCCGTCGCGATCGCTAAACAGCGGCTTGCAGCTGGAGCAGCGCGTCTGTACTCTTAAGTAACCAAACGGATACTTTTCGAAGAGACGGACATGCCTATTCAGACTACGGTCGTCGGCTCGTACCCAATTCCGGACTGGCTGGCGGCGCAGCCATCGGAGCAGGCGCTGACCGACGCAACCCGCGTGGTGCTGCACACGCAGGAGACCGCCGGAATCGACTTGGTCTGCGACGGCGAGCTCTACCGCTTCGACGTCAACCATCCCGAAACGAACGGGATGATCGAGTATTTCGTCCGGCCGATGGCGGGCATCCGGACGGCGATCCGCTTCGATGAGCTGATGGCCTATCGCGAGCAGCGCGGCATGTCGTTTCGGACCCGGCCGCCGGGCGTTGTCGACGGACCGCTCGGCAGCGGCACGCTCGACCTTCCGTCGGCCTGCGCCCGCGCCAAGCGGCTGACGCAGAAACCGCTCAAATTCACGCTGACCGGGCCCCATATGCTGGCGAAGACGCTGGTCAACAAGCATTACGCCGATGTCGGTGCCGTCGCCGATGCGCTGGGCGAGGTGCTGGCGGAGCAGGTGCGGCACTGCCGGGCTGATGTAGTGCAGGTCGATGAAGCCAACCTGCCGGGCAGCCCGGGCGAGTGGAAATGGGCGTCGCGCGCGATCAACAAGGTGCTTGATGCGGTCCAGGGCAAAGCCGCAGTGCATCTCTGCTTCGGCAATTACGGCGGGCAGTCGATCCAGAAGGGGTCGTGGGACCAGCTCCTCGAGTATCTCAACAGCCTGCATGTCGACCATATCGTGATGGAAAACGCGCACAGGCCGGCGGAGGAGCTTGCCGTTTTCCGCAACCTGCGGCCGGAGATCGGCATGGGGCTCGGCGTCGTCGACATCAAGCGCACCGAGGTGGAGACGGCCGACCAGATCGCCCGCGCCATCGAGCGGGCGGAGTCGCTGCTCGGAGCGGGGCGCGTGCGCTACATCCATCCGGATTGCGGCTTCTGGATGCTCAAGCGGTCGATCGCAGATGCGAAGATCGCGGCTCTGGTCGCCGGGCGGAATCTCTACGAGGGCCGCAGCGGCATCCGCGTAGCCTGATCACTCCATGCCCAGGAGGCGGTAGATCCTGCGCGTGTAGTCGCCGAAGACTTCGTGCGTCTTCATGTCGAGCGTACGGGGGTGCGGCAGCTCAATCGGGAAATTGTCCGCCATGCGTGCCGGGCCTGCGGTCAAGACGATGACGCGTGTACCGAGGAAGACCGCCTCGGCGATGCCATGGGTCACGAACAGGATGGTCTTGCGGCTTTCCCGCCAGATGCGCAGCAGCTCGAGGTTCATGCGCTCGCGCGTCAGGGCGTCGAGCGCGCCAAACGGCTCGTCCATCAGGATCAGCTTGGGGTCGTGCACCAGCGAGCGCGCGATCGCGGCGCGCTGCTGCATGCCGCCGGAAAGCTCGTACGGGTACTTGTCCTCGTAGCCGCTCAAGCCCACGAGCGCCAGAAGGTCGCGCGCGCGGTCGCGGCTCTCCTTGCGCGGCATCCCGAGAATCTCTGCCGGCAGCAGCACATTGTCGAGAATACGGCGCCATTTCAGCAGCAGTGCCTGCTGGAACACCATGCCGATGTCGCGGCTCGGGTCGAAGGCGTGGTTGGCCGAGCCGATACGGACGGTGCCGCCGTCATGGGGGTGCAGTCCGGCGAGAATCTTGAGCAAGGTGGACTTGCCGCAGCCAGACGGACCGACGAGCGAGACGAGCTCGCCGGCGGCAACGTCGAATGTCACCTCCGAGACGGCGGTGAACTCCTTACCGCGCGTACGATAGATTTTGCGCACGCCGGCGAGATGAATGAACGGCTCGGCAGCCGGAGAGGAAGCGGACACGGCGGATCAGCTGACGCGGGCGTCGCGCACGACGACCAGCCGTTCGGCGAGCAGCACGAGGCCGTACAGCAGGACGCCGATGAGGCTGATGAGGATCACGGCCATGAACATCGCGGCCGTGTCCAAGGTGACCTGCACCTGCAGCATCAGATAGCCGAGGCCGCGCTCCGAGCCCAGGAACTCGCCGACGATCGCACCCGCCACGGCTAGGACGGCGGCGACTTTCATGCCCGAGAAGATGTAGGGCAGGGCGCCGGGAAGCTGGATCTTGGTGAAGATCTGCCAGCGCGATCCCTTCAGCGAGCGGACGAGGTCGAGCAGGTCCGGTTCCACCTCGCGGAGGCCGCGTGCTGTGGTGAGCAGGATCGGGAAGAAGCAGATGGTGAACGCGATCAGCATGTTCGGGAACAGGCCGTAGCTCATCCAGACGATGAAGAGCGGGCCGAGCGCCACCTTCGGCACCATGTTGAGGCTGACCAGCAGCGGCATGACCAGCCCCTGCAGCAGGCGGGACCAGGAGAAGAGCAGCGCCAGCGTCACGCCGATGACGACCGCGAGGAAGTACCCGCCGAAGATCTCGGCGGCGGTGACCACCGTGTTCTCCCACCAGCGGTAGTTCGGCTGGATCAGAGCATTGATCGTGTCGATCGGGCTCGGCAGGACGAATTTCGGCACGTTGCCGAGCACGACGCCGTAGTGCCAGACGACCACGAGCAGCAGGTGGACCAGGACCGCCAGACCCCAGCGGCGTACGGACTCGGCAGTGCTTTCCATTGCGGCGCTATCGCCCTTGTTTTCCGATGGCCCGGACTCAGCTTGCAGCGACGAACACTGTGTCGTCGTAACGCAAGGCCGGCGTCACGAACCGGGTGGCGTGGCTACCATAGTGGAAAGCGACGGCGCGGCGCCAGCGCGTCGACGTGTTGCGCCCGGACTGGTGGTAGGTGTTGCCGTGGTGGAACGAGACTCCGCCCTTCGGCACCGGCGCCGGCGTCATGGCCTGGCGGGCGGCGACGTCCTCGGGGATGAGCAGGTTGAAGGGTTCTCCGGGCGGTGCTACGTGCGGGACGATCGGCCCCAGATTACTGCCTTCGCCATAGTAGAGGCAGCCATTCTCAGGCGTGGCCTCGTCGAGCGCCACCCAGGCGGTGACCATCTCGTCCCTGTCCTTCGGGCCGAAATAGTAGTTGTCCTGGTGCACCGGCTTGGGGCCGCCGCCCTCGGGCGGCTTGAAGAAGATCTGGCTGAAATAGACCGTGACACCAGGCCCGATGATCGCCTCGACCAGCGAGACGAGACGCGGGTCCTTCGCGAGGCGCTGGAAGACCGCACGGTGGTAGGCCGGGTTGTCGAGCTTGCGGAGCACCTGCCGGGCGACGCCTGCGTCGAGATACCATTTGCGCTCGGATTCACCGAGCTGCCGCAAGACTTCCTCGCCCCACGCCTGCGCATCGGCGATTGCCGCATCCATCTCCGCCGGCGTGAAGACGTCCGGCACGGTGAGATGTCCGAGGCGGCGATACGCGTGAAGCTGCGCATTCGTGAGGGTCATGACAGCCACCGCTGCAGGTTCGCGCGCACGAAATCGTCGTCGGTCAGATCGGGATGGGCCTTGGACACGCGCGAGATCTCCTCGCTCTGCCCCGGCCCCAGCGATTCGCGCGGATCGAGACACCAGATGCCCTCGAGCAAGCCCTGACGGCGCAGCACTTCGTGGCATCCGGCGATGACGCCATGGAAATCGTTGGCGACATCGAATACAGCGGCATTGCAGTCGGTCACGCGGCTGTCGAGCGCGAGCAGATCGAGATTGATTGCATCTGCCTCTGCGGCGTGGTGCAGCCGATCAAGCAGGTCGACCGCGGCCTTCGTCCATACGCTCCAGTGCCCCAGCAAGCCGCCGCGCACCCGTACCCGGACCGTCTCATCGCCACGCCGCACGTCGAACGGGGCAAGGAGATCGAGCACGATGTGATCGTCGTTGCCTGTGTACAGCGTAATGCGGTCCTCGGCCCCGGCCTCGACGACGCCGCGCACGACGTCCAGCGTGCGATAGCGGTTGAACGGCGCCATTTTGATCGCGACTACGTTGTCGATCGCCGCAAAGCGCCGCCAGAAGGAGACGGGCAGCGGCACGCCACCCACCGCGGTCTGCAGATAGAAGCCGACGAGCGGAATTTCATCGGCAACCGCCGCGCAGTGCGCCACCATTTCGTCTTCGTTGCGGCCCTTGAATGCGGCGAGACTTAGGAGGCCGGCGTGGTAGCCGAGCCCTGCGGCGGTGCGCGCTTCCGCCACCGCTTGCTTCGTCTGTCCGGCGAGGCCCGCGATCTTGACCAGAGGACGATTTGTCCATTCAGCGGCCGTCTCGAGCGCCAGTTCGAGCACAGGCCCGTACAGTCCGACGTCGCGAATCGCGAACTGGGTCGTATGGACGCCCACCGCGAGGCCGCCGGCACCCGCATCGATGTAGTAGCGGGTCAAGGCGCGTTGCCGGCGGCGGTCGAGCTTGCGGTCCGCATCGAGGGCAAGCGGATGCGCCGGTATGACCGCGCCGCGGCGAAGGATCGCCAGCGACTCAGGTGGGATTTGGGAGCGATGCAGCGCCATGGCCGTTTCACCAAGTAACCGTTCGGTTATTTTCCTGTCGCCGCTGCGCGCGTGTCAAGGCGCAGCGAGCTAAGCACCAGGTCCACGACATGGTTCCGCTGTGCGCGCCGTTCCGCCGGGGCGGAAAGATCGCGATCCAGCGCGACTGACAGGGTATGGACGTTCGAGAAGTAGAAGTATCCGAGCGCGGCGATGCTGATGTAGAGCCGAGCCGGGTCGACGCCGTTGCGGAATGCTCCGGCGGCGCGGCCGCGGGCGAGCAGCTTTCGGATGCTGTCGATCAGCGGCGGATAGAGGGCGCGCACGCGCGCCGAGCCGCGCAGATGCCTCCCTTGATAGAGGTTCTCGTTGTTGAGCAGCGCGATGAAGTGCGGGTTCTCCGCGCAATAGTCGAAGGTGAACTCGATCAGGCGCCGCAGCCCGCGCTTCGGTGTCAGCGCGTCGATGCTCAGCTTCCGCTCGGCCGCGCGGAACGCGGCATAGGCTTCTTCCAGCACAGCAACGTACAGCCCGTCCTTGCCGCCGAAATAATGGTAAAGCATGCGCTTGTTCGTGCCGGCACGCCGTGCGATTTCGTTGATGCGCGCCCCGCCATAGCCGTCTCGGGCGAATGCCTCCGTCGCTGCTGCGAGGATCCGCCGCTTGTTCAGCTCCGGTCCGCCGGCATCGCGTCTGGGGCGGCCGCGCCGGCGGGAATGATTGACACCGGCCATCGCCGTCTCTTTAATAACCAACCGGTTACAAGTGCTAGCCGAGCTGGCTTGACCACGCAAGCCGCCGCTGCACAAACGGGAGGATCTCATGTCGTTCGCACGTCTCGGCGCGCTTGCCGCAGTCTCGCTCCTGGCGCTTACCGGTGCCGCCGGCGCGCAGCAGCTTGAAAAGGTCAGCTTCGCCTTCCAATGGGTCGCGGGCGGCGATCACGCGCCATACTACTACGCGAAGAAGACCGGAATGTACGAGAAGGCGGGGCTCGACGTCTCCTTCGAGCACCTCCGCGGCTCGCAGGCGGCGGCGCAGAAGGTCGGCGCGGGTGCAGCCCAGCTGGGATTGGCCGATATGGGTGTCGTGCTGGTGGCGCGCGGCAAGGGCGCCGATCTGGTCGGCGTCATGAACGTCTATGCCAACTCGCCGCAGGGGCTGTATTGGCTGAAGAGCTCCGGGATCAAGGGCGTCAAGGATCTTGCCGGCAAGCGGATCGGCAACCCGGCGGGCGACGCGGCGCGGCAGATGTGGCCGGCGCTGGCGAAGGCCAACAACATCGATCCGAACTCAGTGACCTGGGTCAACATCGACGCCAACGCGAAACTGTCCGCCCTGAAGGCAAAGTCGATCGACGCGACGACGTCCTTCTATAACCTGCATCACGTGTTCACGCGCGAGCTCGGCGCAGACATGGGCTTCCTGCCGTGGCGCGAAGCAGGCCTCAATCCGTACGGCAACACGGTCATCGCGTACGGCCCGTACCTACGCGACAAGAAGGACAAGGTCGCCGCGTTCACGAAGGTCACGCAGAAGGCGTTCGCCGATTGCGTCGCGAACGCAAAGCCGTGCGTCGACGCGCTTGTCGAGGCGCATGGCGCACTGAAGTTCGACAACGAGCTCGAAAACTGGAATCTGGTCATGGATCTGATGAGCGACCAGACGTCCCAGACGAAGGGCCTCGGCTGGATGGACGACAAGCGCATGGCCGATGACTACAAGCTCGTGGAGACGTTCTTCTCGCTCGATAAGCCGTTCGACGTGAAATCGGCCTACACGAACCAGTTCCTCGATCCGTCGATCAAGATGACGAAGAGGACGATGTAGCGTTAGCCGCAGCGGCCGGAAGAAGGGGCGGAGAGATCCGCCCCTTTCTTATTTCGGTTCACGCCAGTTCCGGCCCGGCGATCGCGAAAGCCCTTTGCGGGTCGTCGAACGGCGTGGAGCGCCCGACCAGCATCCGCGTGAAGCCGCGCTGGACTGCAAATCCGCACGCATTCAGGTAGTCGTTGAAGGCGCTCTGCCCATCGAGCGAGTCGATATAAGCCGGCCCATTGACGCGTTCGAGCGCCGACCGCGCGAGCGCGATCGCGGTCTGGGCGTCGTCGGCCATCAAGGGGCCGACTTGTGTCGCTGTCCGTCCGTCGCGGCCGAGCACGAAGCCGTGCAGTTCACCGCCTGATTCGGCGACATGGGCGAGCGCCGGAGCGCGCGTGTGCAGATGTCGCAGGATGTGCGCTCGGTCGAGACCGAACGCACCCGCGTCATAGGCAAAGATCTTCGGAATATCCTCCGGCCGGGCTGAGCGAATGGAGGCGGAAGCGCTGTCCGCTGGCCGTACACGCAACACCTGCCTCCGCGCCAGAGAGTAAACGGGGCGGAAGCCCAGCGGCTCATAGACGAGCCGTCCCGCCTCAGTCGCATCGAGACCCGGTGTAATGCCTTTCTTCTCCAGCATTTCGACGCAGCGGGCGATCAGGTCGGTCGCGATGCCGCGGCGGCGGTAGGCGCGCGCGACCAGCACCATGCTGATCCAGCCGAATGCGCCCAGCCCATGCGTCAGCGCTGTCGCGGCGAGGCGCCCATCCGACGCGGTCACCGCGATGCCCGCGCCGTGATCCAGCATCAAGCGCCAATCCGCGGGGACCTGGTTCCAGCCAGCGTCGCTCGAGAGCGCGAAGCCGCCCTCGATGTCTGCAGCCGTGAGCGGGCGACGGACCAGCCCGTCAGAAGACGCCATCGCGGACGTCGAAATGCGTGTCCTTGCCGAGGCTCTGCATGTCGCGCGCCACCCAGTCTGCGACCCAGTCGACCATTCGGCTGAGCGGCACGATCGGATAGCCGAACAGCCGTGTGGCCTGCGCGGTATTGACCAGCCATGCGGTTTCGGCCTCTTCACCCATGAATACGGCCGTCTTACCGAGGCGCTTGGCGAAGGCGAGGGCGAGCGCACGCACGCTCGCAACCTCCGGGCCGCTGACGTTGATCGGGCTCGTCGGCGTCGTACATTGGTTCAGGGCCCGCAACGCCTGTGCATTGGCATCGCCCTGCCAGATCACGTTGACATGGCCAGTGGCGAGGCCGATCGGCTGGCCGCTCTTCACGCGCATGGCGATGTCGAAGAGCACGCCGTAGCGCATGTCGATCGCATAGTTGAGGCGGATCAGCCGCCCGGGCGTCCCGCTCTTGTGCGAGAAGTACTGGAAGATGCGCTCGCGTGCGACGCAGCTATTCGCGTATTCGCCAGGCGGCGGATTGGGCGCCACATCCTCGGTGGCGCCCTGATGCAGCACGTTGACGAACGGATACACGCATCCGGTGGAGAAGGCGACGATGCGGGATGTTGCAAATGTCTCCGCGACGAGCGCCGGCACGAACGCATTCATCGCCCAAGTCAGGTGCTCAGCGCCGCTGGAGCCGAACTTCCGTCCCGCCATGTAAACGACGTTGGCTGATTTCGGCAGCCGCGCCACGGCTGCGCGATCAAGCAGGTCGCAGGAAACGGTCTCGACGCCCCAGCTTTCGAGGCGCTGTTGGAGCCCGGGTTCCGAGAATCGCGCGACGCCGATCACGCGCTTGCTTGGAGCCGCGCGCTTGGCCAGTCGGGCGAGTGTCGGCCCCATCTTACCGCCGACCCCGAGCACCATGATGTCGCCTGGCAACTGGGCCAGATCGTCGATCAGCGCCCGGCTCGGGCGCGTCATGAACTCCTCAAGCTCGTCCACATCCCGAAAGCGGTCGGGGAGGGCGAGCGGGTCGAGGACGGTGGTTGCGCCGGCGTTCATAAGCTTCTGAAGTCCCCGCGTCTAGCGCCCGGCGGCGCGGATGATCGCGTCCCGTAGTTCGTTGATCAGCACCGGCTTGAGAATGATCTGCGCCCCGTTCAGCTGGCCCATGCGCTGCATCGTGTCCGAGTCGGAGTTGCCCGTGACGAATACGATCGGCATCGGCCCGCGCCGTTGGATCATATGCGCTGCCTCGATGCCATCCGGTTCGCCTCGCAGCCGGACATCCATGAGGACGACGTCCGGCTGCAATTCCTCGGCAAACCGCATCGCGTCCCTGGCGCTGACGGCGACTGCGACCACCTGGCCGCCGAGCTCGCCGACACTTACCGCCAAGTCCATGGCAATCAACGCATCATCCTCGACGATCAGAAGCCGCAGCTTGCGCCCGTCGATTTCCAATGGCGCCCGACTGCTGGTTCCTCCGTCTTTCCCCTCCGCCTGATACACGACGGTCAACTTGGCGCCACTCTGTCGAGTCGCGGCCGCGCCTGCACGGACCAGCATGTTCTCTCCCCTGCGACCGCTCCCCCGAAATCAGGCGACGCGGCGGTGTCTCGAACGAGCTCTCAGGGAATAGTGACATAAGAATCAGCCATTTGCATCATCGGCCGCCAAGGTGCTGTCAGCGGGCCGATTCGATGCTAGCACTCCAACGGTCGCTAGAACGGCGGCATTGCTGCAATCGGTCATCCAGTTCTTGCGCGCGGGCGCGGTTTGATCCTTTCTATTGCAAGCCGCCTGTCAAGGTCGGCTCATGCAAGAACGGGAGAGCACGGATGAACACAACACCGACGCCCCCAGCATCGACCGGGGGCTCTCAGCCGCAACCGACAATTCCAGGCCTCGCCAGCGGGCCTGTTCCGCCCGCCCCGACCGTCAGTCCGCCACCTGCCGCGCCAGCACCCGCAATAGTGGTCAGTCAGTCAGCGGCGCCCAAGCCCAAGCCGGCGGCCAAGCCAGCCAAGAAAGCCGCGGCAGCGCGCCCGAAGCCGAAGGCGCGGAAGAAGTCCAAGAAGCGTGCGGTGAAGGCGGCCAGCCGCAGCGCCCGCGCGCGCGGCAGGACGACGAGCCGCAAGGGCAAGGCGCGGAGGTCGGCCAAGAAGAAGCGCTGAGCGTCGCCGGCGCGCTGAGCGTTGGCGCGGTTCTCGGCGTCAGGCTTTAGGATCGTGGGAGCGCCGGCTCAGCGCAGCACCGGGACGAGCGTGCCGAACGTCCCGATTTCGTAGTCGGCGTGGCCGGCCCCTTGGCTGGTACACAACCGACGATGCATTTGCCGACCGTGTGGCCGAAGCCGCCGCGGTGGTCACGTGCAGCACCCGACCGCCGCGCCGGATCGGTTCGCCGCCATAGACCGGCGCGGCCTGCTGCCGCAGGAAGCAGCAGAGCCGCCACGGTCTCTCTGCTTTGATTCGTGCAGGGCTTCGCGGCCGATGAATCAGCTTCGCCCGATTATGTCGGCATGGCGCCGCTCTGCGATCTGAAGATGCTTTGCTTAAAGGCATAGCCCTCAGCGGTCGCCGACGCCGGCCCGAAACAGCCGCCCTGAGACGGGCTCACCCGGGCCCGAATGCACGATGCCTTCGTTGCGCTTGTTGATCTCCAGCGATTTGCGCGACGTCGAGGGTGAGGCGACGGAGACGTCGACTTGGTTCCCGGAGACGAGCGAGATCGCATAGAGGATTGCGACCGTGATGATGCTGACCGTGCAGACTCGGACGGCCGGGTCGCGAAAACGAAACTTCAACCAGGCAAACATGCGATCAGGCTGCCATAACAGGCTTAAGGATTTTTAAAACAACAGAGGATTGCTCACGGTGTTATTCCACCGCTCGGAGCGTGCTTAATCTGGCGCTAACCATCCTGCTTCTTGCGCACCATACGCGTGGCCAGTGCATCGACTTCATCTTCGGGCACCGGGTCGCCAAGCCGCGGACGCCTGCGGAGCGTCTGCGGGAGTTGCTGATGGGCATGCTAGGCATGGGTGCGCTAGGTTCATCGGAGAAGATCAAGCGCGCCAGTTAGGACACCGCGGAGCCCGCATGAACACGCAGACGCGAGTCATCGAACACCCGCTGATCCGGCATAAACTGACCGGAATGCGGCGAAAGGAGACCGGTGCTGCGGATTTCCGGCGCCTGCTGCGCGAGATCGCCATGCTCATGGCGTACGAGGTAATGCGCGATCAGCCGGTCCGGCTGGAGACGATCACCACCCCGGTGGCGACTATGCAGGCGCCCGTGCTTGCGGCGAAGAATGTCTGCTTCGTGTCGATCCTGCGGGCCGGCAACGGGCTGCTCGACGGCATGCTGGAGATCATGCCGGAGGCGCGCGTCGGGCATGTTGGCATCTACCGCGATCCGCAGACCCTCGCGGCTGTCGAGTATTACTGCAAGCTTCCGGTCGACATTGCCGAGCGCGAGGTTTTTCTGCTCGACCCCATGCTTGCGACCGGACACTCCGCGGCCGCGGCCATCGACCGCGTCAAGGCTGCGGGCGCCGCGACCATCCGATACGTGTGCCTGCTCGCAGCACCCGAAGGACTGAAGGTGCTCCGCGAGAGGCACCCGGACGTCGTGGTCTATACGGCGTCAATCGATTCGCATCTCAATGAACACGGCTACATCGTCCCGGGACTCGGCGACGCCGGCGACCGGCTGTTCGGCACGCGCTAGCGGGCCTTGCGGTCAATTGTTGAAGCCGGGGAAAGCTGCTAGGACTGGGCCCGCATTTAGGCTTGAAAGGGCACAGCATGGCACGTCTGCTCGACGAAAGCGCCAAGGGCGTCTACATCATCTCGGCCACCCCGTTCACGGATAGCGGCGAGCTCGATCTCGACAGCACCGACCGGCTGGTCGACTTCTATCTCGAGCACGGGGTGGACGGGATCACGATCCTCGGCGTAATGGGCGAGGCGCCGAAGCTTTCGCCGGCGGAATCGGCGAGCTTCGCGGAACGCGTGCTGAAGCGCGTCAACGGCAGGGTCCAGATCATTGTCGGCGCCAGCAGCCCGGGCAACCGCAACCTCAAGGCCTTCGCCTTGAAGATGATGGATCTGGGGGCTGCCGGCGTGATGGTTTCGCCGATCTCCGGCCTGAAGAACGACGAGCAGATCGAGAACTACATCGGAGGCGTGGTGCGCGACTTGGGCGAGCAGGTCCCGATCGTGCTGCAGGACTACCCGCAGCTCACCAATGTGTTCATGTCGGCAAGCCTGCTCAACCGCATGTTCGCCCAGTGGCCGAGCCTCAAGGTGCTGAAGCACGAGGAGAGCCCGGGCCTGCGCAAGATCTCCAAGATGCGCGCGGCCGAAGCCAACGGCGCGCGGCGGCGCATCAGCATCCTCGTCGGTAACAGTGGCATCCATCTGCCGCAGGAGCTGCGGCGCGGCGTCGACGGCGCCAACACGGGCGTCGCCTATCCCGAGATGCTGGTCGAAGTTTGCAAGCGCTTCTTCGCCGGCGATCCGGAAGGCGCCGAGGACCTTTACGACATCTACCTGCCGATCGTCCGGCACGAGCAGCAGGCCGGGATCGGCTTGGCGATCCGCAAGGAGATCTTCCGCCGCCGCGGCGTGATCAAGTCGGCGCATGTGCGTGCCCCGGGTGCCACGCTCGATGCCGACGATCACAAGGAGCTGGATGGTCTGATGGCGCGGCTCGAGCGCAAGCTCAAGGAGCGCGGCCTGAGCGATGCCGGTGCGGCGCGCCGGCGCGCGGCCGGATGAGCGGCAACGCAGGCCCGGCCGGGTGCTAAGCTTTGGCCGCCGGGCTGTGCCGCGATTGTCTGTTCTGGGTTGCCGAGGCTGAAGCCGTCGAGCGATGCCCTTCTTGCGGCGGTGCGCGGCTCATCGTACATCCGGAGCTCGGCGA
>DATAAP010000150.1:0-14830 GCA_036260035.1 Alphaproteobacteria bacterium
GTCCGTGCTGCGCGACACTGAAATCACCGCGAAGCTCTTCGGCGCGCTCGCCGAGCGCTACAAGGAGCGCAAGGGCGGCTACACCCGCGTGCTGCGCGCCGGCGTCCGCTACGGCGACGCGGCGGACATGGCGGTGATTGAGCTGGTTGATCGCGATCCGGCGGCCAAAGGTGCCGCCGACAAAACGCGCCACGAGGCCGAGCAGAAGGCCCGCGCCGAAGCCGAGACGGCCGAAGCCGCCGCCTGACGCGGCTTCGATTGACGGAATAGCGCGGGGGCGGCTTCCTTGGCTGGAGGCTGCCCCCGATGCATTTCTGGCGAGCCCTGCCGATGTAGGCGGCGATGCGGGCGTGCCGTTTGTTTTCGATGGGCCGGTGGTAAACTGGCGCTGACATCCACCGGGTTGCATTGGACGCCGTGATTCACGTCCGCACGCTCTACGCCTTGATCGTCCTGTCCGCGCTCACGGGCATGGCTTTGGTGGGGCATTCCGCGCTGGCGCAGACGCGCGTCGTGCCGCAGACCAAGGCGGAGGTCGAGTTCTCCTACGCGCCGCTGGTCAAGCGCGTGGCGCCTGCCGTCGTGAACATCAACACGCGAAGGACGGTGCGCAGCATGCCGTCGCCCCTGCTCAACGATCCATTCTTCCGCCGCTTCTTCGGCGACCAGCTGCCAAACACAGAGCGCCAGCAGAGCGCGCTCGGCTCCGGTGTCATCGTCGACGAGAAGGGCATCATCGTCACCAACAATCATGTGATCCGCGGCGCCGACGAGATCACAGTCGTGCTCGCCGACCGTCGCGAATTCGAGGCGACCGTGCTCCGCGCCGACGAGCGCACCGATCTCGCGGTGCTGCGCATCGATCCCGGCGCCGAGCGCCTGCCGGCGCTACAGCTGCGGGATTCCGACGATCTCGATGTCGGCGATCTGGTACTGGCCATCGGTAACCCGTTCGGCGTCGGCCAGACGGTGACCAGCGGCATTGTCTCCGCGGTCGCGCGCACGACGGTGGGCATCGCCGATTTCCGCTTCTTCATCCAGACCGATGCCGCAATCAATCCCGGCAATTCCGGCGGCGCGCTTGTCGCCATGGACGGGCGGTTGGTCGGCATCAACACCGCAATCTTCTCGCGCGACGGCGGCGGCTCGATCGGCATCGGCTTTGCGATCCCCTCCAACATGGTGCGGACGGTGATCGCCGGCGTCGGCTCCGGTGCGAAGCTCGTGCGGCCCTGGTTCGGAGCGACGGGTGCTACGGTCTCGGCCGACATAGCCGGCTCCCTGTCCATGCCGCGGCCGCTCGGCGTGATCATCGAGGACGTCTATGCCGACAGCCCGGCCGAGCGCGCAGGCTTGCGCCGCGGCGACGTCGTCACCCATGTCGACGGCCGCGAGATCAGCGACACGCAGGCGCTGCGCTTCCGCATCGCGACGCAGAATATCGGCGGCTCGACCCGTATGACGATCTGGCGCGACGGCAGGGAGAGGACCGTCTCCGTGAACCTCATCCCGCCGCCGGAGGTGCCCCCGCGGGACGCGACGCTGCTGCGCGGCAACCAGCCGCTTGCGGGTGCGACAGTCGCCAATCTCTCGCCCGCGCTGGCTGAAGAACTCGGCCTCGAGATCACGCCGCGCGGCGTCATCATCCTCGAGACGCGGCGCGGCAGTCCCGTTCAGCAATTGCGGCTGGCGCCCGGCGACATGGTCTTGCGGATCAACGACGCGGAGATCCGCACGGTCGACGATCTGCGCCGCCTCGTGGCGTCACCGAAGCTGCCGTGGCGCATGCATGTGCGGCGCGGCGAGCGCGTCTTCGTGCTGACGGTGTCCGGGTGAGCCGCAAGCCTGCAAAGCAAGGATCGAGCCTCTTCGAGGACGCGGCACCGCGCCCGCTCGCCGATCGGTTGCGGCCGCGCAGGCTGGACGATGTGGTCGGCCAGGATCATCTGCTCAAGGGGGACGGGCCGCTGGCGCGCATGGTGGCGGCGCGGCGCCTTGCGTCGATCATCCTGTGGGGCCCGCCCGGTTGCGGAAAGACCACGATCGCCCGGCTGCTCGCGGAAACCGTGGATCTCGAATTCGTGCCGCTGTCGGCGGTATTCTCGGGGGTCGCCGACCTCCGCAAGGTGTTCGCGGAGGCTGCGGATCGCCGCGCGGCCGGCCGCGGCACGCTGCTGTTCATCGACGAGATCCACCGCTTCAACCGCTCGCAGCAGGACGGATTCCTGCCATATGTCGAGAACGGCACCGTCACCCTGATCGGCGCCACGACGGAGAACCCGTCCTTCGAACTTAATGCGGCGCTGCTGTCGCGCTGTCAGGTGCTGGTGCTGCGCCGGTTGTCCGAAGGCGATCTGGAGGCGCTGCTGCAGCGCGCCGAGCGCGTGATGGCGCGCAAGCTGCCGCTCGAGCCGGACGCGCGGGCAGCGCTGATCTCGATGGCGGACGGCGACGGCCGCTATCTCTTCAACCTTGCCGAGGAGCTGTTCGCGCTCAAGGTCGAGCGGCCGCTCGATACGGCGGCCCTGGCGCGCATCGTGCAGAAGCGCGCACCCCTCTACGACAAGGCGCAGGAGGGGCATTACAACCTGATCAGCGCATTGCATAAATCGCTGCGCGGCTCGGATACCGATGCCGGGCTCTACTGGCTGGCACGCATGCTGGCGGGCGGCGAAGAGCCGCTCTACATCGCGCGCCGGCTCGTGCGGTTCGCGGTCGAGGATGTCGGCCTTGCCGATCCCAACGCGCTGGTGCAGGCGATCGCGGTGAAGGACGCGTACGACTTCCTTGGTTCGCCCGAGGGCGAGCTGGCGCTGGCCCAGCTCGTGATTTATCTCGCCACCGCGCCGAAATCGAATGCCGCCTACGTTGCCTTTGGCGCCGCGAAGCGTGCGGCCGACGAGACCGGCTCGCTGATGCCGCCGATGCATATTCTCAACGCGCCGACGAAGCTGATGAAGGAGATCGGCTACAGCAAGGGCTACGAGTACGACCACGACACGACGGAGGGCTTCTCGGGCCAGAACTACTTCCCGGACGGTATGGCGCGGCGCGAGTTCTACCAACCGGTCGAGCGCGGGTTCGAGCGTGAGATCATGAAGCGCCTAGAATACTGGCGGAAGCTGCGCGCGCAGCGCGCGGGCGGGGAGAGCTCATGACGCCGGTGCTCGCAGTGGCGCTCGGCGGCGCGCTTGGCTCCGTGGCGCGCTACCTCGTCGTCGCACAGATGGCCCGCTGGCTCGGGCCGGCCTTTCCGTGGGGCACGCTGGCGGTGAACGTGATCGGCGGCCTGGCCATCGGTCTGATGGCGGAGGCGATGGCGTTGAAATGGCCCGTTTCGCCTGAGACGCGGTTGTTCCTGATCACCGGCATACTCGGCGGCTTCACGACTTTTTCGGCGTTCTCGCTTGAAGTGGTTGCATTGGTGGAGCGCAGCGCATTTGGCGCTGCGCTAGCCTACGTCGTCGCATCGGTGGTGCTGTCGGTTGGCGCGGTCTTCGCCGGATTCGCGCTTGTCCGAGGGGCGGTCGGCTGATGGCAGACGCGCTGACCATTAAGGAGGACGAGGCCGACCTGCGGCTTGACCGTTGGTTCCGCCGCCATTTCCCCGGTCTTCAGCATGGTCGGCTGGAGAAGCTCCTGCGCACCGGTCAGATTCGCGTCGACGGCAAGCGGGCGAAGGCGAACGTGCGGCTGGTGCCCGGGCAGACCATTCGCATTCCGCCAGGGATCGAGAGAGAACCGTCCGGAAAAGCCGAGCGGCCGCTGGTGCGCGAGGCCGATGTACGGTTTGTGCAGTCGCTCGTCATCCATCGCGATCGCGATGTGATTGCTGTCAACAAGCCGCCGGGCCTAGCGGTTCAGGGTGGGACCGGCACGACGCGCCATCTCGACGGGATGCTCGACGCGCTGCGCTTCGATGCGAACGAGCGGCCTAAGCTCGTTCATCGCCTCGACCGCGACACGTCGGGCGTCATGCTGCTGGCGCGCAGCGCCCGCGCCGCGGCACAGCTCAGCGAAGCGTTCCGCCACAAATCCGCTCGCAAGATCTACTGGGCGCTCGTTGTGGGCGTGCCGCGCCCGGCGCAAGGCAAGATCGACCTGGCGCTGGCGAAGGAGGGCGGGCCGTTGGGCGAGCGCGTCGCGGGCGATGACGAAGGCAAGCGTGCGATTACGCTCTACACCGTGCTGGACCGGGCCGGGGATCGTGCGGCGTGGCTGGCGCTGCTGCCGCTGACCGGGCGCACGCACCAGCTCCGCGTCCATTGCGCCGAGGCGCTGGGCACGCCGATTGTCGGTGACCGCAAATACGGGGGCGACCGCGCGGTATTGCCGGGACAAGAGATCGGCGAGCACATGCACCTCCATGCCCGCAAGCTCGTCCTGCCGCATCCGGCAGGCGGAACCTTGACCGTGTCGGCGCCGTTGCCCGAGCATATGAAGGCGACATGGCGCTTTTTCGGGTTCGATCCCGATGCCGAGGATGACCCGTTCCCGGGACTCTGACCTCTGTTGCAAACGGCACCGGAAGGACCAAGATTCGTGAATATGGGGCCAAATTCCCGCCCGCGGCTCGTCGTCTTCGATTGCGACGGCACGCTTGTCGACAGCCAGCATGTCATTGTCGCCTGCATGCTCGCGGCCTACGCCGCGCACGGCCTGGCGGCGCCCGAGCCGTCTGCGATCCGGCGGGTGATCGGATTGCCGCTGCTGGAATGCATGGCGCGCCTTTCGCCCGGACATCCGGAAGACAGCCACACGCGCCTGACCGAAGCCTACAAGGAGGCGTTCTATGCCTCGCGCCAGCGTCCCGACCATCACGAGCCGCTCTTTGATGGCGCGGTAGCGGCGCTCGACCGGCTCGAGGCGCAGGGCTACCTGCTCGGGATCGCCACGGGCAAGGCGCGGCGCGGCCTGGACGCCGTTCTCGATCGCCACAACCTTGCGCGCCGCTTCGTGACTCTGCAGACCGGCGACCAGGGACCCGGCAAACCGCATCCGGCGATGCTGGAGCGCGCGATGATCGAGACGGGTGTAGCCCCGGAAGACGTCTTCATGATCGGCGACACCAGCTATGACATGCTGATGGCGCGCAACGCGGGCGTGCACGCGATCGGCGTCGGCTGGGGCTATCATCCCGCCGAGGAGCTGCGGGCCGCCGGTGCGCACGCCGTTATCGGAAGCTTCGACGAACTGCCCGCCACATTTCCCTCCTTCGACAGGAGCGTCGCATGCGCCTGAGAACGATCGCCATTGCCGCTGCCGTGGTCGTCGTCGGCCTGATCGTCGCGGCCGTCGTCATCGTGTCATCGATGGATTTCAACCAGTATCGCGGCACCATTGCCGAGCAGGTGAAGCAGACGACCGGGCGCGAGCTCGTAATTAAGGGCGACCTCAAGCTCGATCTCGGCCTGTCGCCGGCTGTTGCAGTCAATGACGTGACCTTCGCGAATGCGCCGTGGGGCTCGCGCCCGCACATGGCGGAGATCAGGCGCTTTGAGGCGCAAGTCGACCTGCTGCCGCTGATCTTCGGCAAGGTCAACGTGAAGCGCGTGGTGCTTAACGACGCCGACATCCTGCTGGAGACTGACAAGAACGGCCGCGGCAACTGGGAGTTCGTCGCGAAGACGGCGGAAGAAGCGGCAAAGCCGAAGGAGGAGAAGCCGGCGGCGAAGAGCGCCGTGCAGCTCCCCGCCGTGAACGAGGTGGACATCCGCAATGCGCGGCTTGCCTATCGCGACGGTAAGACCGGCCAGACGACGAATTTGGCCTTGCGCCACGCGACGCTCGGCGCCAGCGGGGCCAGCGATCCGCTGAAGCTTGATATCGACGGCACGGTCAATAATCTCGGCTTCCAGGTTGCGGGCCGGCTCGGCTCGATGGATGCGATGGCGCGTCCCGGCACGCCCTTTCCGGTCAACGTGACGGGCCGTATCGCGGACGCGGCGAATTTCAAAATCGAAGGCACAATTCGCGAGCTGACTGCTGCGAAAGGATATGAGCTCATCGTGGCCGCGGATGGCGCCGAGATCGCGCGCCTCGCGCGCGTTGGCGGCGTGCAAATGACGCAGGTCGGTCCGTTCAAGGTCGAGGCCAAGATCACGGACACCGCGCCCGGCGGAAATCCCTCGGTGCCGTCGTTCAAGGCGGAGCTCGGCAAGCCGGACCTGGCGCTGGTGCGTGCCGAGGGTGCCGTGCTCGATCCGCTCGGCCAGAAGGGCATTAACGTCAACGCCACCGTCGAGGGGCGCGAGGTCGGCGCATTCTCGGGCTTCGGCGTCCCCGGCCTCGCCGCGCCGCTGCCGCCGATCCCGGCGCTTGGTCCGTTCAAGGCGAATGTGCAGGTGGCGAGCGGCCCTGGGGACCGCCCTACGATCCCGCAGCTCAAGGCGGAGCTCGGCACGCCAGACCTTATCAAGGTCAATGTCGATGGCTCGATCCAGGACCCGCTCGGCCGCAAGGGCATCAGCATCAACATCGCAGCCGAGGCCACCGAGCTGCGCGCGGTTGCCGACAAGGCAGGCATCGTTGCGCCGATTTCGGGGCCGCTGTCTCTGGCCGGGAAGATCGCCGATACCGGGCCGGAGCGCTACGCGCTCAGCGGCATGAAGCTCAAGGCCGGGAACACCGACCTAGCCGGCGACGCGACCCTGGCAACCGGCGGCGCACGTCCCGTGATCAATGCGAATTTCGCGTCGGCGCAGGTCGATCTCAATGCCTTCATGGCGCCCAAGGATACTAAGGCGAAGCCAGCCGCTTCACCCGCGCCCGGCGGCGGCGGTGGCAGCGCTGAAGCAAAGGGCGGCCGGGTCTTCAGTGACGATCCGCTGCCGTTCGATCTGCTCAATGCGGCGGACGGCGACATCCGCTATCGCGCGGACAAGATCCTCGCGAAGGATGCGTCGATCGGCAATCTCGCGATGACCGCGGCGTGGCGCAATGGCGAGTTCAGCCTGAAGCCGCTCACGGGCGATCTGACGGGCGGCAAGTTCACGGTGGAGATGGCCGTGAACGCCCGTGGCCACACGATGATAGGAAAGATCGATGTGAAGGGGGTGGAGCTCGGCACGCTGCTGCAGCAGACCGGGACGAGCGAAATGCTCCGGCGCGGCAAGACGAATGTCACGCTGGACGTCCGCGGGGAGGGCCGGTCTATGCGCGCTCTCATGGCCAGCCTCGACGGCACATGGGCCGTGCATGTCGACGAGGGCGCAATTGAGAGCCGGTTCGTGGATCTACTTGGCGCCGATGTAGTGCGCGTGCTGTCGCCGCTGCAGGATAGCGGGCCGCAGACATCGCTCATCTGTGCCGTCAATCGGTTCGACGTGAAGGATGGCGTAGCGACGCCGAAGGTGCTGTTCGTCGAGACCGGCAAGATGACGATTTCCGGCGAGGGCACGATCAATCTCGGCACAGAACAGCTCGCGCTGATGCTCACGCCGCGGCCCAAGGATGCGGCCCTTCTCAGCCTCGCGGTGCCGGTCCGCATCGGCGGTACGTTTGCCGAACCGAGCTTCTCGCCGGATACCGGCGCCGCGCTGAAAGGGGCTGCCGGCGCCGTGGCTGGGACCTTGCTTCTCGGCCCGGCCGGTGTTGTGCTGCCATTCGTCAGCGGCGGCCAGCGCGGGTCGGCGGACCCCTGCGCGCAGGCGCTGGCAGCTGCGGGCTTGCGTGCGGCGCCCACCGGCCAGCCGGCGCAGCAGCAGCAACAACAGCAGCAACAACAGCAGCAACAGCAACAGCAGCCCTCCAGCCCAGTTGACGAGATCGGGCGCGGCCTGCGCGGGATTTTCAGCCGGTGACGCAAGGGGTGACGCGGGCGCCGCGCCGCGCCTATGAACACGTGACGGTCGAGCCGGCGGGCGGCGGTTTCGCTGTCCGGCTCGATGACAAGCCGCTGAAGACCCCGGGCGGCCGGCCGGTGGTCGTGCCTTGGCCGGCTCTGGCAGAAGCCATCGCTGCGGAATGGCGCGCGCAAGGCGCCAAGCCGCACATGGCCGGGCTGTCGATGACCCGCATCGCCGCCACCGCGCTCGACCGCATCCCCAGCCGCCGTGCCGGCGTGCTTGACGAGCTGCTGGCCTACGCCGAGACCGAGCTGGTCTGCCACCGCGCCGACGGGCCGTCGGAGCTGGTCACACGGCAGCAGGCCACTTGGCAGCCGCTGCTCGACTGGCTGGCGCAGCAATTCGATGCGCCGCTGGCTGCGACCAGCGGGGTCCTGCCGCGGCCGCAGCCGGAGGCCAGCCTGAAGGCGTTGCGGCACATGCTGGAAGGGCTCGACGATTTCAGCCTCGCGGGGCTGTCGGTGGCGGTCGCCTCGGCCGGATCGCTGGTGATCGCGCTGGCCCTGCTCGAGCGCCGGATCGACGCGACGCAGGCCTTCGATGCCGCTGAGCTCGACGCGACCTATCAGATCGAGCAGTGGGGCGAAGACGCGATCGCCGCCCAGCGCCGCGCCGAGCTGCGCGGCGAACTCGAGACCGCCGAGCGCTACCTGCGTCTCCGTCCCGAGCCGGTCAGCTGAAGAACAGATAGCGCGGCAGCCAGGTCGCGATCTGGGGGAAGGCGATGACCAGGGCCAGCCCCACCACCTGGATGATCATGAAATCGGCCATGCCGCGATAGATCGTGCCGAGGGTCCATTTGGGCACAACCTGCTTCAGGTAGTAGGCCGACATGGCGACCGGCGGCGACAGGAACGCCGTCTGCAGGTTGACCGCGATCAGCGCACCAATCCAGACCGGATCGAACTTCATAGCATCGATGACCGGCCAGAAGATCGGCAGGAAGACGAGGATGATGGCCGGCCATTCGAACGGCCAGCCGAGCAGGAAGATCAGGATCATCAGCACGATCAGCAACCCGACCGGCGGCAGCGGCAGCGAGATCAGGGTGTTGGTGATGACGGTGGCGCTGCCGAGCCGCGAGAAGACGGCGCCGAAGATGTTCGAGGTCACTGCGAGGAACAGCACCATGCTCGAGGTCATCGTCGTCTGGATGACCGCATTGCGGATGTTCCGGTAGGTGAGCTGTCCGTAGATGGCGGCAAGCACGAGGCTTCCCGATGCGCCGACCGCGGCCGCCTCCGTCGGAGTCGCGAGGCCGCCGAGGATCGAGCCGAGGGTCGCCGCGATCAGGGCTGCGAGCGGCACCATGCCGAGGAAGAACTCGCGCACGACTTCAAGCGAAGATGTCGCCCGCTCGTCGAGCGGCACCGGCGGGCCGAGCTTCGGATCGAGGAAACTGCGCGTCATCGTATAGAGGATGTACAGCGACGCGAGAAGGAATCCCGGCCCGAACGCCGCGGCATACAGATGCGCGACGGAGACGCCGATCACCGGCCCCATGACAATCAGCATCACGCTGGGTGGAACGAGAATGCCGAGTGTGCCGCCTGCGGCGATTGCGCCGGCGGACATGCGCGCGTTGTAGCCGCTCTTGATCATGATCGGCGCCGCCATGATGCCGAGCACGGTCACGGCGGCACCGACGATTCCGGTCGCCATGGCGAACACGGTTGCCGTGAGGATTACGCCGAGATAGAGCGCACCCCGCACCGGCGCCAGGATCAGTCGGAAGGCGCGGAACAATCGCTCCATCAGGCCGGCCTGCTCGACGACGAATCCCATGAAGATGAAAAGAGGCACCGCGGCCAGCGTCTCCTCCTTCATCAGCCCGATGGTCTGGAAGAAAGCGAGGTCGAAGACGCGCGCGCCGAGGCCGATATACCCGAAGGTCAGCGCGAGGAAGAGCAGGGTGAAGGCGATCGGGAAGCCGATGAAGATGACGCCGATCAGAAGCGCGAGCATCACCAGCCCGAGGATCTCGGTGCCGCTCATATCTGGGCCCCCTCGGCGCGGCGGTAGAGGCGCCCCGTGCGCACGGCGTAGAGGCTCTTCAAAGCCTCGGACACGCCCTGGATCAGCAGCAGCAGGGCCGTGAGCGGGATGACGGCCTTGAACGGATAGATGATCGGCCGCCACGCAGTCTGCTCGGAGCGCTCGCCGATCTGCATCGAGTAGAGCGCGTCATCGATGCTGGTGAACAGGAAGATCAGCAGGCCCGGAAAGAAGAAGAACAGATAGGCGCAGAGATCGACCCAGCCCTTGGTGCGGTCGGAGTACTGCTCCCACAGCATGTCCGTGCGGATATGCGCGCCCTTGAACAGCGCGAAGGCGGTGCCAAGCATGAACAGCGCACCGTAGAACATGTAGGTGAGGTCGTAGGCGAACAGGGTCGGCGCGTCGAAGCCGTAGCGCGCGACCACCTCGAACGTCACGACTGCGACGAGAGGGAGCACGAAGATCCAGGCGAAAAGCTGACCAGTTGCATTGGTAAAGCGGTCGATCGCATCGGCGATCCTGAGCCAGCCGGGCGGCGCGACCGCGTCGGTGGTGTGCGACATGGAACCTGATCCTCGAGCGGGCGCGGACATTCCAAAGGCGATCCGACCCAACCTCAGTGTTGATGCTAGAATCGGCGAAAGAGCCGGGAGGGCGGATGCCGCCCTCCCGCATGTCAAGCGCGCCTAGTTCGTCTTCTGCGGCCAGTAATAGTCGGCCGTGAAGTTGTAGGGCGCAAACATGAAGCGCTTCGCCGGCACCACGAGGCTGGCGTACTGCCGCTGCGAGTCCCATACTTTCTTGAAGAATGGGTTCTTGTCCGCTTCTTCCTGGGCGAGCTTGTCCCAGGTCTTCAGGAACTCGAGCAGGATGTCGTCCGGTGTGCGCAGGATCTGCACCTTGTGCTTTTCCTGCAGCTCCTTCAGCGCATCCGCGTTCTGACGCTGCCACTTCGCCCACCAGATGATGAAGGCTTCGTTGGCGGCCGACTTGATGATCTCCTGAAGATCGGGCGCCAGGGACTTCCAGATGTCGGCGTTGATGATCAACTCGCCGACCGTGGTGTTCTCGTGCATCCCGGGGGTGTAGTGGTACTTCCACACATTATGGAAGCCGAGGCGCAGGTCCTCGACTCCGCCGACCCACTCGGCGCAGTCGATCACGCCGCGCTGCGCGGCAGGGATGATCTCGCCGCCCGGCATGTTGACGACCCGCATGCCCATTGCGGTGTAGACCTCGGCCGCCATGCCGGTCTGCCGGCATTTCATGCCTTTGAAGTCAGCCAGGTCCTTGATGGGCCGCTTGAACCAGCCGAAGGCCTGCGGGCCCGAGGGCAGGATCGGGAACACGACTACGTTCAGCTTCAGGACGTCGCGGTAGAACTCCTGGTACAGCTCGAACCCGCCGCCCTGGTACATCCACCCCATGTAATCGATGAAGTCCATGCCGAACGTGCCGCCCGGCCCGCCGGTGAAGAGCACGGCCGCCTTGTTCTTGCCGGTCCAGTACGCGCCCCAGGCATGCGCACCGTCGATGACCTTCTTATGCGTCGCGTCGAGCACCTCGAAGGCGGGGACGACGGCACCGGCCGGCATGGCCTCGATCTTGAGGCGGCCGCCGGAAAGCTTGCTCACCCGCTCTGCGAAGAACGTGAAGTTCTCGTAGAGCGTGAGACTTGCAGGCCACGTCGCCTGCATCTTCAGAACCTTGGATTCTTGTGCGCTTGCCTGGCCTCCAAAAGTGAAAGTGAGGAGTCCAGCTGCAAGCGCATAAAGGCTGCGCTTGAGCATCGTGTTCCTCCTGTTCACGCCGCCCCGTCGGGGCGCCGCGGGCGGCTGTATTTTGCCGGCGCATTGGCCTGGCGCTTTTTATGCCCCTTTAAGTTCATCTTGGCGGTTCTTCGGGGCGCCTGCAACGGCGAATCCGCGGGCGGGTACCGCTGATCTGCCGGTACTGGCGCTGCGCAGGGGCCGATGCTATCAGCAGAGCTTCGCCGAGCCGACTATCGAGGCCGACATGCAAGAGATCCTGCGCCAGCTCGAGGAAAAGCGTGCCCGCGCCCGCGCCGGAGGCGGCGCCAAGCGGGTGGAGGCGCAGCATGCCAAGGGCAAGCTAACCGCGCGCGAGCGCATCGAGGTTCTGCTCGACGAGGGCTCGTTCGAGGAGTGGGACATGTTCGTCGAGCACCGCTCCAGCGAGTTCGGCATGGCCGAGCAGAAGATCCCGGGTGACGGCGTCGTCACCGGCTGGGGCACGATCAATGGGCGGCTGGTCTTCGTCTTCAGCCAGGACTTCACCGTGTTCGGCGGCTCACTCTCGGAGGCGCACGCCGAGAAGATCTGCAAGATCATGGACCAGGCGATGAAAGTTGGTGCGCCCGTGATCGGGCTCAACGATTCCGGCGGCGCCCGCATCCAAGAGGGGGTCGCCTCGCTGGCCGGCTATGCCGACGTGTTCCAGCGCAACGTACTCGCGTCCGGCGTCATCCCACAGATTTCGGTGATCATGGGGCCGTGCGCGGGCGGCGCCGTCTATTCGCCGGCAATGACCGACTACATCTTTATGGTCAAGGACTCCTCCTACATGTTCGTGACAGGGCCCGACGTGGTGAAGACGGTCACGCACGAGACGGTCACGCATGAGGAGCTGGGCGGGGCGATCACCCACACGACGCGTTCCGGCGTTGCCGACCTCGCCTTCGACAACGATCTCGAAGCACTGCTGCAGACGCGCCGCTTCGTAGACTTCCTGCCGGCGTCGAACCGCGAGAAGCCGCCCGTTCGGCCAACCGCCGATCGTCCCGATCGCGTCGAGATCTCGCTCGACACGCTGGTGCCCAGCAATCCGAACAAGCCCTACGACATGAAAGAACTGATCCTGAAGGTCGTCGACGACGGCGATTTCTTCGAGATCCAACCGGACTACGCCAAGAACATCATCGTCGGCTTCGGCCGCATGGAGGGCTCGACCGTCGGCTTCGTCGCCAACCAGCCGACGGTGCTCGCCGGGTGCCTCGACATCGATTCAGCCAAGAAAGGCGCGCGCTTCGTACGCTTCTGCGACTGCTTCAACATCCCGATAGTCACCTTCGTCGACGTGCCGGGCTTCCTGCCGGGCACGGCGCAGGAATATGGCGGTATCATCAAGCACGGCGCCAAGCTGCTGTTCGCGTATGCCGAGGCGACGGTACCGAAGGTGACGGTCATTACGCGCAAGGCGTATGGGGGCGCCTACGACGTCATGTCCTCCAAGCATCTGCGCGGCGACGTCAACTATGCCTGGCCGACTGCCGAGATCGCCGTGATGGGGCCTAAGGGTGCCGTCGAGATCATCTTCCGCGCCGATATCGGCGACCCGCGCAAGATCGAGGCGCGCACCGAGGAGTACCGCGAGAAGTTCGCGAACCCGTTCGTCGCCGCCTCGCGCGGCTTCCTCGATGACGTGATCATGCCGCATTCGACGCGCCGCCGCGTCGCCCGCGCGCTCGCCATGCTGCGTGACAAGAAGCTCGAAAACCCGTGGAAGAAGCACGCGAACATCCCGCTATGACCGCGCCGATCCGGCTCCATGTCGGCGGCGAGACGCGCAAGGAGGGCTGGGTCAACTTCAACGTCCAGCCCGGCCCGACGGTGGACATCGTCGGCACCTGCACGAAGATGCCGCAGATCGCCGAGGCCAGCGTTGCAGAGATTTATGCGAGCCACGTGCTCGAGCATCTTTCCTATGTCGATGAGTTGCACCAGGCGCTGGCGGAGTTCCACCGCGTGCTGGTGCCCGGCGGCGTTCTGATGGCAAGCGTGCCCGATTTCAACCTGCTGTGCCGCCTGTTCCTTGCAGATGGCTTGACGACACAGCAGCGCTTCGAGGTGATGCGGCTGATCTTCGGCGGCCAGCTGGACCCGTACGATCTGCACAAGGTCGGGCTGACGCACGAGTTCCTCGACAGCTACCTGCGCCATGCCGGATTCGCCTCTGTTGAGCGCGTGGCCGCGTTCGACCTGTTCGCCGACGCCAGTCAGATCAAGGTCGCCGGCCACCTGATCAGCTTGAATGTCGTGGCGCGCAAGGGCGCGGCGACCGCCGGAATTGCCGCCGGGGGGACGGGTGCGTAAGGTGCCGCCTCATGCAACCTTCCGGACCCGTCCCATCTGGGAATCCGCGCCTGCGCGGGCTCTTACAGCATCTGATTGCCTACTTCGCGGTCATGATCGTGCTGGTGGCGATCAATTTCCTGGTCACGCCCGACCGGCCCTGGTTCATCTGGCCGCTGGTCGCGTGGATGGCGCCGCTTGCCGTTCACGCCGCCTATGCCATGCATCTGTTCGGCAAGCCGAGAGAGTAGGAACGTGAGCGCGAAAAAGACCATCAAGAAGGCCAAGTCTGCAGTAACGGGGCCGGGCAACGCGGCGCCGCCGTTCCGCAAGATCCTCATCGCTAACCGCGGCGAGATCGCCTGCCGCGTCATCCGCACCTGCAAGCGCATGGGCATCGCGACGGTCGCGATCTACTCGGATGCCGACGCGGATGCGCTGCATGTGCGCGAGGCGGACGAGGCCGTGCGAATCGGCCCACCGCTCTCTGCTGAAAGCTATCTCAAGATCGACGCCGTGATCGACGCGTGCCGGCGGACTGGCGCGGAGGCGGTGCATCCGGGCTACGGCTTTTTGTCGGAGAACGCGGCGTTCGCCACGGCGCTCGACAAGGCCGGCATCACCTTCATCGGCCCGCCGATGAAGGCCGTTGCCGCAATGGGCGACAAGATCGAGTCGAAGAAGCTGGCGCAGAAGGCTGGCGTCAACATGGTGCCGGGCCACCTGGCGGAGATCGCCGATGCCGACGAGGCGGTGAAGATCGCGCGGAAGGTCGGCTACCCGGTGATGATCAAGGCGTCGGCCGGCGGCGGCGGCAAGGGCATGCGCATCGCCCGCGACGATGCGGAGACGCGCGACGGCTTCCGCTCGGCGCGCAACGAGGCTAAATCGGCG
>DATAAP010000151.1:0-1843 GCA_036260035.1 Alphaproteobacteria bacterium
GCGGCCGAGCCCAAGGAGAAGGTGCGGGCGGCAGGCGGCAAGCGACGGGCCCGTTCGGCTTAACCGCTTAACATAGCTGGTAAATGACGGCCCCGCTCGACGAGCGGGGCCGATTTCTTTGCGCTTTCATCACGCCCGCTAGACGAAGGCGCGGCGGTATGCGAGTCAGGAAGCCGCCATCCCGGCAAGTCATTCCAGACAGGGCCGTTTTAAGCCGTTTCTTAACGGGTTTCGCTTGACGGGGTAGGGGGGCGTCCATATATTCCGCCTCGCTTTGACGGGCCGGTAGTCGGGTCTTCCCCGAAACACGGACCGGAGCAAACAGTCAGAACAGCGTTATCGCCGCTACGATCGGCGCTGTGGAGCCCGAGAGGAAGCCACATTGGTTCGGCTTCCTGTCGGGCATTTGTTACGCCGGGTACCCCTTGGATAGGGTACGCGGCCGCATGGAAGGGGTCTTTGTCGATTGCCGACGATCAATCAGTTGATCGCAAAGGGACGTCACAGCCGGATCGCGCGGAACAAGGTTCCTGCGCTGCGCGGCAGTCCGCAGAAGCGCGGCGTGTGCACGCGCGTCTACACGACGACGCCGAAGAAGCCGAACTCGGCGCTGCGCAAAGTCGCGAAGGTGCGCCTCACGAACGGCTACGAGGTCGTGAGCTACATCCCCGGCGAAGGCCATAACCTGCAGGAGCACTCGGTCGTCATGATCCGCGGCGGCCGCGTCAAGGACCTGCCTGGCGTGCGCTACCACATCATCCGCGGCACGCTCGACACCCAGGGCGTCAAGGATCGTCGCCAGCGCCGTTCGAAGTACGGCGCCAAGCGGCCCAAGTAAGAGCGGAGGAGTCTCATGTCCCGCCGTCGTGCAGCGCAGCGTCGCGAAGTTCTGCCGGATCCGAAATTCGGCGACACAATCCTGACCCGCTTCATGAACTGCCTGATGTATTCGGGCAAGAAGTCGGTCGCCGAGACCGCCGTCTATGGCGCGCTGGACCACATCCAGAAGCGCACCGGACAGGATCCGGTGAAGATCTTCCACGGCGCGCTCGACAATGTGCGCCCGGCGGTCGAAGTGCGCTCGCGCCGCGTCGGCGGCGCCACCTACCAGGTGCCGGTCGAGGTGCGCCAGGATCGCGGCCAGGCGCTCGCGATCCGTTGGATCATCGCCGCTGCGCGCGGCCGCACCGAGCACACGATGATGGAGCGGCTGTCGGCCGAGCTGATGGAAGCCGCGAACAACCGCGGCACCGCCGTGAAGAAGCGCGAGGACACGCACCGGATGGCGGACGCCAACCGCGCGTTCTCGCATTACCGCTGGTAATAGGAACACACGCCTATGGCGCGCACCACTCCCCTTGAGCGCTACCGCAACATCGGCATCATGGCGCACATCGATGCCGGCAAGACCACGACGACGGAACGTATCCTTTATTACACCGGCAAAGCCTACAAGATCGGCGAGGTGCATGAAGGCACCGCGACGATGGACTGGATGGAGCAGGAGCAGGAGCGCGGCATCACGATCACGTCCGCCGCGACGACGTGCTTCTGGCGCGAGCACCGCATCAACATTATCGACACGCCGGGCCACGTGGACTTCACCATCGAGGTGGAGCGCTCGCTGCGCGTGCTCGACGGCGCGGTCGCGGTGTTCGACGGCGTCAACGGCGTCGAGCCGCAGTCGGAGACGGTGTGGCGCCAGGCCGATAAGTACGACGTGCCGCGCATCTGCTACATCAACAAGATGGATCGCATCGGCGCCGATTTCTTCATGTCGGTAAAGACGATCGAGGAAAAGCTCGGCGCCAAGCCGCTCGTCCTGCAGCTGCCGATCGGCGCT
>DATAAP010000152.1:0-3739 GCA_036260035.1 Alphaproteobacteria bacterium
ACCTGAACGGGCTGGTGCCGGCCGATGCGGTTCTGGATGCCAAGAGCCTGACCGCACTCAAAATGCCCAACCGCGACGGCTTCATCCCAGACGACAGGCCAGACGTCAAAGCAACTCGCTGCATGAAAGACTGCTTGTAGAGGCCGCTGCCCCGACAGACACGCAACTTGAGCCAGTGCTTTCAACGATGTCGCGAGGTCGTCCTTCGACATCGGAGAAGGAGCTTGCCGCGTCGCTGGCAAGACAATGTCGATATTGACGATTTGCCGGAGGAAAATCGGAATGCACGATGCAGTCGCTCGAGATGATCACAAGGTCATCAATGGAAAAGCCTTCGCAGCCCGGATTCTTGCGGACTGCGCAAGAACGGTGGCTGAGATCAAAGAGCGTAAAGGCGCGCGGCCGGGCCTTGCGGTCGTGCTCGTGGGTGAAGATCCTGCAAGCCAGGTCTATGTGCGCAACAAGTCGCGGGAGACCGAGGCTGCTGGCATGACCAGCTTCAAACACGTATTGCCGGCCAGCACAGCTCAGAGCGAGCTTCTTTCGCTCGTCAACCGACTCAATACTGATCCGAACGTGGACGGCATTCTGGTCCAGCTGCCGTTACCTGCGCATATCGATGCGCAGGCCGTCATCGATGCAATCGATCCGGCAAAGGATGTCGACGGTTTTCACTATGTGAATGCGGGCAAGCTCGCGGTTGGGCGCGAGGCGTTGGTCCCGTGCACGCCGATGGGCTGCATGCATCTGATTCGCGATCGCCTGGAGAACCTGGCCGGGCTGCATGCCGTCGTGCTCGGCCGGTCGAACATCGTCGGCAAGCCCGTTGCCCAGCTGCTCCTGCAGGCCGACTGCACGGTGACAATGGCGCACTCGAAGACGCGCGATCTGCCAGCGCTCTGTCGCACGGCCGACATTCTGGTGGCCGCCGTCGGCAGGCCCGAGATGGTGCGCGGCGACTGGATCAAGCCAGGCGCCGTCGTCATCGATGTCGGCATCAATCGCATCCAGCTGGGAAACGGGAAAAGCCGTCTGACCGGTGACGTGTCGTTCAGCGAGGCTGCCACGCGTGCCCGCGCGATCACGCCGGTACCGGGCGGTGTCGGGCCGATGACCATAGCGTGCCTCCTTGCCAACACGCTGAAGGCGTTCCGCAGGAGACGCCAGGTCGGCCTTGCTCCGTAGGCGCTCGCGCGCCGGCGCCATGTAGGAGAAGTGGATGGACGAGAGACACGTCGAGGCGCTTGAGCAGCAGCTGGCGCAAGATGTCGCTGCGTTCCGGCGTTCGCTCATCGCTTCGAATCCAAACATCGATCCGACAGACCTAGAGCAGAAAACCGGAGCCTATGCTGTGCGTAGAAAGGCGGCCTTGGGATTGTTCATCCGCGCCAGCACGTGAGGACTTGCAGGGGCTAGCGCCGCCACCTCGCGCAGATTGGCCCGGATCATGCAAGCAGACTGGTGATGCGGTCGCGATTTCTGACCTGTCTGCTTGCCTGGGGCACGTGCGCGCTGACGCTCGGCTTTGCGCTGGCATTTCTTGAGTTCGTCCAAATTCCCTGGCTGCTCGCCTCGATGGGCGGATCATGCGTGATCGTCTTCGGGATGCCGGACAGTCCCATGGCGCAGCCACGCAGCCTGCTCGGCGGTCATGCCATTGGCTCTATCGTTGGGCTCGCGGCCGGCTCGATCCTCGGCGACGGTCCAATCGCCATGGCTGTCGCAACGGCGACAGCGCTGGTGCTGATGATGCTGACCGATTCAGTCCATTCGCCGGCCGGGGCAGATCCCATGATCGTAATGGCCGCACATGCAGGCGCCTCATTTCTCATCGCGCCGCTCGGCGCCGGCCTGGCCGTCATCTTCGTCGCGGCACTCGTTTACCATCGGGCGGTTCTCGGCCGACGCTATCCGGCGTGATCGCCGCGGCATTTGCGCCTACCAACGAGATTCGGTGGCCAGGGTTGCCCAATGGCGCGCCTTTTGCACCGGTTTGCGCATGAACTCGTGGAGCAGCGTGGCGCGCGAACGTGGTGAACAGGGCTAAACCGGCCGAGGCGCTGCGCGTCTTACTGGTCGACGAGGATCCCGCACGGCTGCAGCAGCTCGTTCAAGCTTTGCAGGACGCGTCCTGCGAGGTCGCGGCAACCGCGCGCCTGGACGACGACCTCGTCCGCTGCGTGCGCGACGTGCAGCCGGACGTGATCATCATCGATATGGAATCGCCGCGCCGTGACACGCTCGAGAGCATGCATGTCCTCGCGCGCGAGCGCCCGATCATCATGTTCGTCGACAGTTCCGATAGCCAGGCGACGCAGACCGCGATTCGCGCCGGCGTGACGGCTTACATCATCGACGGGCTCAATCCGAAGCGCGTCAAGCCGATCCTCGACGTCGCGATCGCGCGTTTTCAGGAGCACCGCGCGCTGCGCCAGGAACTTGAGAAGACCAAGGCGAGCCTGGGCGAGCGCAAGGTCGTCGAGCGCGCCAAAGGTCTGTTGATGAAGGAGCGTGGCCTCGATGAGGACGCCGCTTATCGCCTGCTGCGGCGGCAGGCGATGGAGCAGAACAAACGACTGCTTGAGGTTGCGCAGGCGCTGCTGACCTATGCCGATCTCCTCAAGCCGCGCCGATGACTGCCCTGCCGCCGAAATGATCATGGCGAGGTGCGTCCGCACGAAGATTGAGCAGAAGAAGCTCGGTCTGCCATTAGCGTTGGCCGCGCGGCGCTAAAGCAAGTTGTTGTTGCCACAGCGAGTTATCAGGCATCCGCCGATATGGCACGCGGTTTGCTCTTCATAACGCAGGAGCCCGGCATGGTTGCCGGCTTCCGGCACGGCTCCAACGGCGGAGCTGGCGCTTGATGGTGTGACGGTCGTCGAACCCACGACCGCATGCCGCGGACAAAGGCGTCCTTTGGTGGGCTTTGCGGCCTATCGAAGCGGCGCCCTTTTTGTTGGTCGATGCGGCGATGGCGATGCGAAAGTGACGAGCAACGGCGGAAAACAGTGGATGCGCGGACGTGTCGAGCGGCCCTCGCTTCGTCTGGGCTTCGTGCCACTGGTCGATTGCGGCCCGCTCGCGATCGCGCAGGCCGGCGGCTTCTTTGCGCGGTACGGCCTAGACGTCGAGCTGTCGCGCGAACCCTCCTGGGCGAATATCCGCGACAAGGTCGCGGTCGGCGATCTGGACGGCGCCCACATGCTTGCGGCGATGCCGCTGGCGGCGTCGCTCGGCTTGGGCGGCGCGCCGCCGATGCCGATGGTCGTGCCGGCGGTGCTCAATCTTGGCGGCAATGCGATCACCGTGTCCACCGCGCTTTGGGAGCAGATGGAGCAGGCTTCCCCCGACGCGGCACAGGCGCCGGCCCGCGCGCTACGGTGCGTGGTGGATCGACGCCGCGCGATGGGCGCTCCGCCGCTCGTCTTCGCCGTGGTCTTCGCTTACTCCTCGCACAACTACCTGCTGCGATTTTGGCTTGCCGGGGCTGGAGTCGATCCGGAGCGCGATGTCCGCATCGTCTTCGTGCCGCCGCCCCTCATGCCGGCCAATCTGAGTGCGCGCTATATCGACGGGTTCTGCGTGGGCGAGCCGTGGAACCAGCGCATTGTCGACTTGCGCGCTGGACGCATCGTCCTCTCGACGACGGAGATCTGGGCGAGCCATCCGGAGAAGGTGTTCGCGGTCACCGCCGCATGGGCGGATCGGCATCCGAATACGTTGCGCGCCGTTGTCGCGG
>DATAAP010000153.1:0-3029 GCA_036260035.1 Alphaproteobacteria bacterium
ACCTGAACGGGCTGGTGCCGGCCGATGCGGTTCTGGATGCCAAGAGCCTGACCGCACTCAAAATGCCCAACCGCGACGGCTTCATCCCAGACGACAGGCCAGACGTCAAAGCAACTCGCTGCATGAAAGACTGCTTGTAGACGGCAGAACGACAAAGCCCGGCGGGCATCACCCGCCGGGCTTTTTTCATGCGCTGCTCCTGGGACGCGTCGCCTAGGCGGCGCGCACGACCTCTAGGAAGCTATCGATCTGCGCGCGCAGCGCGTCCGACTGCCGTGCAAGCTCGGTGCTCGCATTGAGCACCTTGACCGCGGCCTCGCCGGTCGTGGTCGCCGCCTGCTTGGCTCCGGCGGTGTTGCTGGCGACATCGCGCATGCCGGTCGCGACCTGCTGGATGTTCGTCGCGATCTCACGCGTGGTGGCGCCTTGTTCCTCGACCGCGGACGCGATCATGGAGGCGATTGAGTTGATCTCGCCGATCGTGGCGCTGATCGACTCGATGGCGGACACGGTCTGCTCGGTCGCCCCCTGGATCTCGTCGATCTGCTGGGCGATCTCCTCGGTCGCCTTGGCGGTCTGATTGGCGAGGCTCTTCACCTCGCTGGCGACCACGGCGAAGCCCTTGCCGGACTCGCCCGCGCGCGCCGCCTCGATGGTGGCGTTGAGGGCGAGGAGGTTGGTGCGGCCGGCGATGTCCTGGATCATCTTGAGGACGTCGCCGATCTTCTGCGCTGCCTGGTTCAGGCCCGTGACGACCGCAGTCGTTCCAGAGGCCGCCTGAACGGCCTTGCCTGCCACCGACGCCGACTGGCTGACCTGGCGCGCGATCTCGGCGATCGACGTGGCCAGCTCTTCAGAGGCGCTGGCCACGGTCTGCGTGTTCGCCATCGCTTCTTCCGTCGCCGTGGCGACGCCCGCGGAGCGCTGGCTCGCATCGGCGGCCGTCGACGTCAGGCTCTCGGCGGATTTTCGCATCTCCTGCACGAATTCGCCCACCTGGCTGACAATGCCCTTGACGCTGTTCTCGAACTCCGCGGCGAGCTTGAGGGTCGCGGCCTTGCGCTCCTCTTCGGCACGGCGCTTGGCCTCGGCCTGCTCGGCCTCGAGCTGGCGCACCTGCTGCGCGTTGCTCTTGAATACGCGCAGCGCCTCGGTCATGGCACCGATCTCGTCGCTGCCGGCGGGCGGCATCTCGGCGGTGAGGTCGCCCTCGGCCACGCGCCGCATCGCGCCCTCAAGCGCGATCAGGCGGCCGGCGACGCTGCGACCGACATAGAACCAGCCGATCAGGAAGGCGACGCCCAGGCCGAAGCCGCCGATCGCGAGCAGCGTGATCATGCTGCGGTCGACGAGCTGACGCGCGCTCTCGCTCGCGGCGGACACTTCTTCCTTCGCCGTCGTGACACTCTGTCCGATGGCCTTCGCGAGCTCTTGTGCCGCGGCCGTATTGGCCTGCACGAGCTGCTTGCGCTTGGCGGCGGTCTCGAGCTGCGCGCGCTGCAGGCCGACTACATCGGCCTTGGCGAGCTTCTCCCATTCCTCGACAAGCTCCGTCAGCGCCGATCCCGTCTTCTCATCCATCTCGTCAATCGCCGAGAACATCGTGTCGATCTCGCGGCGGATGCCTTGGCCCAGGCGGTCGAGCGCCGCCGGATCGGTCGTCAACGGGATTTGCGCAAAGGCGGCCTGGAGCGTCGCGCTCGCCGAGCTGGTACGGCCCAGCGCCCGCAGGCTGTCGGCGATCCTCTGAATGCCGTCGGCGGCGGCAAGACGCCGGTTCGCGTCGGTGGAGCCGCCGTTGAGCACGGAGATGAAGCCGACCAGCGCGTTGCGCTGCTCGGAGGCGAGCGGCTGCAGGGCGGTGGCGAAGCGCTCGGCAATCTGCGAGGAGACCTGCTGCCATTCCGCGAGCTTCGCCTGGCGCTCGAGCGATTCGCCGACGAGCGCATCGATCTGTTTCATGTTGGCGCGGACATGGTCGAGCGCTTGCTTGACGGAATCGCTCTGTTCCGCCTCCATGCCGCTCTCGCGCAGCTGCTGCAGCAGCGCCTCGGCACGCGCCATTTCTTCCTCGAGAGATTTCGCTTGTTCCGCACGCGTCTCGACAGTGGTGGCACCAGCGAGGCCGACCCCGGCGGTGGCGACGCGGTCGCCCTGATGAACGAGGTTCAGCGCCGATTCGATGCGCGGCAGCTTCTGATCGACGACGATTCCGAGTGCGTTGTCGAATTGCCCGAAGGCGATCCACGACACGCCGGCCGAGACGACGAGGAGGGCAGCGATAACCGCGAAGGCTCCCCACAGGCGCCCGCGCACACCAAGCCGAACTGCAGACATGTATCTCTCCAACTTGTGGCGTTCGGGTATTTGCGGCGCGCCGACGCCAGGCGATCGAGCCGCAGTGTTTCAGAAGCTGGCCGCCGGCGCCCTTACCCACGCCGGCGGCCGCTCTGTCGTCAGTTCGAAGCCGCGGTGTTAGTCGAGAAGCTGCGGTCGAGCAGGTCCTTCACCGTCTTCTCGACGTTGATGTTGGCGGCGATGATGCCGGCCTTCTGCAGCACTTCGCCCGCGGCTTGAATCGTGCGCTGCTGTGCGTTGCCGATCGCCGAGTTGCGCAGATCGGTGCGCTCCAGCTGGCGGGCCGCGACGGCATCATCGATGTTCGCCGCCTTGACCAGCGCCGCGCGCAGCACGTCGGGGCTGCGCATAGCCGTGTTGCGGGCCGTCTCATAGACCTTCAGCACGCGGCGGATCGTGTCGGCATGCGCTGCCATGAAATCCTCACGCACGTTGAGCACGCCGTACGTGTTGAGATACGGGTCGCGGAACAGCAGGCGCGACTTCGCCACCAGCTCGCTCTGCGCCATCATCGGATCAAGGCCGGACCACGCGTCCACCTCGCCCTTCTCGAGCGCGACCCGGCCTTCGGCGTGCGGCATGGCCACGAGGGTGACATCCTTCTCGCCGAGCCCGGCGCCGTCCAATGCGCGCATCAGGAAGATGTGCGGGTCGGTGCCCTTGGTGACAGC
>DATAAP010000154.1:0-2852 GCA_036260035.1 Alphaproteobacteria bacterium
CAATGCGGCGCCTGCACCGTGCACGTCGACGGTCAAGCCGTGCGCGCGTGCATCACTGCGATGAGCGAGGTCGAGGGGCGGGCGGTGACGACGATCGAGGGACTCGACCCTCAGGGCAATCATCCCGTCCAGCGGGCGTGGCGCACGGTCGGCGTGCCGCAATGCGGCTATTGCCAGAGCGGCCAGATCATGCAGGCCGTTGCTCTGCTGCAGCAGACCAAGAGCCCGACCGACGACGACATCGATTCCGCGATGTCCGGCAACATCTGCCGCTGCGGAACCTATCAGCGCATCCGCGCCGCCATCAAGGCGGCGGCGAAGGGGGTGTGACATGACCAGAATCATCATCGAGAACGTCAGCCGGCGCAGCTTCCTGGCCGGTGCCGCTTCGGTCGGCGGGCTGGCGCTCGCCGCGCACGTCCTTCCGCTTCCAGCACTGGCACAAAAGGAGAGAGACACGAGAAAGTACGGTGCCGATGCGATGCCGCACGGCACGGTGAGCGATCCGCGCGTGTTCGTCTCGATCGCCGAGGACGGCACCGTCACGATCATCTGCCACCGCTCCGAGATGGGGCAAGGCGTCCGGACCGGCGTACCGCTGATCCTTGCCGACGAGCTGGAAGCCGACTGGTCGCGCGTCAAGATCGCACAGGCGCCCGGCGACGAGGTCAAGTACGGCAACCAGGACACCGACGGCTCGCGCAGCACGCGGCACTTCATGCAGCCGATGCGCGAATGCGGCGCCGCGGCGCGCATGATGCTCGAAGCGGCGGCCGCGAAGCGCTGGGGCGTCGACCCGTCCGAGGTCGAGGCGCAGAACCACGAGGTGCTGCATAGGGCTTCAGGCCGAAAATTCGGCTATGGCGAGCTTGCGGCTGAAGCGAGCGCTATGCCGATCCCCCTGCCGGACAAGCTGAAGCTGAAGGATCCGTCGCAATTCCGTTACATCGGCAAGGACACGCCGATCGTCGACGGCTTTGACATCACCACCGGGCGTGCGATGTACGGCACCGATACACGGTTTCCCGGGATGAAATACGCCGTCATCGCCCGGCCGCCGGTCTATGGAGGCAAGGTGAGATCCGTCGATACCGCGGAAGCGATGAAAGTCGCCGGTGTCGAGAAGATCGTGCAGATCGACGGGACGCCACCGCCCTCGGGTTTCATGCCTCTGGGTGGTGTTGCCGTGGTCGCATCGAACACCTGGGCCGCGATTCAGGGCCGCGAGGCCCTGAAGGTCGAATGGGAGGACGGGCCCAACCAGGCCTATGACTCCAAGACTTACGAGCAGCAGCTGCGCGAAACGGCAAGCAAGCCCGGCAAGGTCGTCCGCAGCGAGGGCGATGCCGACGCGGCCTTCGCAAAGGCGGCGGCGAAGCTCGAGGCGGAGTACTACATTCCCCATCTCGCGCACGCGACGATGGAGCCCCCGGCGGCGACAGCGCGCATCGTCAACGGCAAATGCGAAGTCTGGGCGTGCGTCCAGAGCCCGCAGGCAACGCGCGACCACGTCGCGAAGAAGCTTGGCATGACGCCGGAAGATGTGACCGTCAACGTGACGCTGCTCGGCGGCGGGTTCGGCCGCAAGTCGAAGCCGGATTTCGCCGTCGAGGCCGCGATCCTGTCGCGCGAGATGGGTGGGGCGCCGGTCAAGGTGCAGTGGACGCGCGAAGACGACATTCACCACGGCTACTACCACACGGTCTCGGTCGAGCGCATCGAGGCGGCACTCGACGGCGCCGGCAAGCCGATAGCCTGGCGTCACCGCAGCGTGGCGCCCAGCATCGGCTCGCTCTTCGGACCTGATCCAAAGCAGCAGATGGAACTTGAACTCGGCATGGGGCTCGTCGACGTCCCATTCGATGTCGCGAACATTCAAATCGAGAATGGCGAGGCGGCGGCGATGACCCGGATCGGCTGGTTCCGGTCGGTCTCGAACATTCCGCGCGCCTTCGCGATCCAGTCCTTCGTGGCCGAGCTCGCGGCGGCGGCTGGCAAGGACCAGAAGCAGGCGCTGCTGGACATGATCGGACCTGCGCGGATCGTCGATCCGCGCATGTCCGTAGGCGGCGAGTTCTGGGATTACGGCGAAAACTTCGATATCTATCCAATCGATGCCGGACGCTTGCGCCGCGTCGTCGAGCTGGTTGCCGAGCGGGCCGAATGGGGCCGCAAGGTCCCGGCGGGCCATGGCCTCGGCATCGCTGCGCACCGCAGCTTCGTCAGCTACATCGCGATGGTGGTCGAGGCCGCCGTGGACGATCAGGGCAACCTGACGGTCCCGCGGGTCGACGTCGCGGTCGACTGCGGCGCGTATGTCAATCCCGACCGGATCCGTGCGCAGATCGAAGGCGCAGTCGTGATGGGACTCAGCCTCGCGAAGAAGAGCGAGATCACGTTCAAGGACGGCCGCGTCGAGCAGGGCAATTTCGACGATTACGAGGTCGCCCGCATCGACGAGGCGCCGCGCGAGACGCGTGTGCACATCGTGCCAGCCGACTTCGCCGTGCCGCTGGGTGGGATCGGCGAGCCCGGCGTGCCGCCGTTCGCGCCCGCGCTCGCGAATGCGATCTATGCCGCGACCGGCAAGCGCATCCGCAACCTGCCCATCCGCGATCAGCTGCGCGACCAGCTCTCAGGCACGGTGAAGCAGTAGCCTGCGGCGTGCGAGCCCCGGTCAGGTGTCGCGCAGATTGGGGCTCGCGCGCATCAGCAGCCGTACGAGTTCCGCCTGCCGGCTGGTGCCGGTCTTCGCGAAGACTTCGGCAAGATGCGTGCGCGCCGTGCCGCGCGTCACGCCGAGACGCTCGGCGGCGGCTTCCAGCCCGTCGCCGCGCGCGATCTCGCGCGCC